>NZ_JAELTX010000863.1 GCF_016429065.1 Pedobacter sp. ASV17 | reverse complement strand
CCCCCCCCCCCCCCCCCCCCCCCCCCCCCCCCCCCCCCCCCCCCCCCCCCCCCCCCCCCGTTTCAAGCAGAAGCCGGCATACGAGATCTTGTAATTCGTCTCGTGGGCTCGGAGATGTCCCCCCGCCCCCCAATATAGACACACCTCTTTAAGTGTCCTATTTTTGTAAAGTGAGAATAGCTTAGGAGCTACTTAGGGCCAGCTTAGGGCAGCTCAGGGCCAGCTCAGGACAGCTCGGGGCAGCTTAGGGACTGTCTCTTATACACATCTGACGCTGCCGACGACTGAGCCGGTGTGTAGAGGGCGGGGGGGGGCGGGTGGGGGAGAGGGGGGGGGGGGGGGGGGGGGGGGGGGGGGGGGGGGGGGGGGGGGGGGGGGGGGG
>NZ_JAELTX010000862.1 GCF_016429065.1 Pedobacter sp. ASV17 | reverse complement strand
CTTGCAGGCTTTGCAGAATCTGCGGGAAATTCGCATCGACCTTGTCCATCGCCGCCTTCGCGGCAGGCGTTGGCGCATGCAGAATGTCCGCGGCTTTCCAGCGCGCCGCCAGGTTGCGCTGGGCCGTGAGTTGAGCGTCCAGCGTATCCAGCGCCAGCAGTTGGCGAACACCGGACTGCTCGCTGGAAATCACGGTGAGTTTGTCGCGGTAGTCCGCGCCGATCATCCACAGGCTGCCGGCCAGGGGCAGCATGAACAGGAAGAACAGGATCTGGAACTTGCGTGCAAAGCCGAAGCGCCCAAGCAGGCGGATACCCGGTGATAAAAGACTGTGCATGTCCGACCACTCCCCAAAAACGACCCACGCAATACACCGCGGGAC
>NZ_JAELTX010000861.1 GCF_016429065.1 Pedobacter sp. ASV17 | reverse complement strand
CACCGAACCTTTTTGACACCCCATGACAGCCACAAACCCTCTCGCCTACTTGTACACAATCGAGATCTACAGCACACCCTGGATGGGATGCGGTTTTCGCAAACGCCACTGTAGTCATCACCGGGTGGGACGGCAACACTACGGAAACAAGTATCATATGACGGAATGATGAAGACAAGGGACAATATTCCTTACAATAGGATCCAAGCAAAGGCTGGCCAACAGCTTGGCACATTGTCCAAACGAACGCTGGCCTCATTCAAAAGCTGCACCACGCGACACCACCATCCCAAAAGAGAGGATTTTGGGTTAAAATCATGACGCAGGCGTGCATGATGACAGATAGTTATGGAGAACCCTATCGGCAACGATAGTCTTGCAC
>NZ_JAELTX010000860.1 GCF_016429065.1 Pedobacter sp. ASV17 | reverse complement strand
GACCAAGCGTGGTCACTCTTCTGGAAAACTATGATGCGACAGGTCGGCCAGCTGCCATATTGGCTGAGTATGTCAGTGTTGCTTGGCGCAAGAGGCTCAGGATTTTCAACACGCCGTCACCTCGCCACATGAGCAACTGGGGATGTCTATACCAGATACTGCGAGCCAACTTTGACGGTCTGCGATCTGACGCCGTGCCGGAGCCCCCTCAGGCCAAACCAACCGATGGCAAGGTAGAGTATCGATCTGGCAAGCGAGTAACCGATTTGAGCTATAATGAGGACAAGGGGACAGTAACAGTTTTGTTTGCGGACGTGACTACTGGCGAGCAAGACAAGCTCACTGCTGATTTGGTCCTGGGTGCCGACGGTATACATTCTAC
>NZ_JAELTX010000859.1 GCF_016429065.1 Pedobacter sp. ASV17 | reverse complement strand
CGGTGATAGCTTCGGGCTTGGGATCGACGCCGGCTTCGATAGCGACAGATCCAGATTCGGGGACGGCAGCACCAAAGGAAGTGCCTCGGACCGTCACAATCTTGATGGGCTCGGAAGACTCGACGGTGGCAATGGCATTGCCGGCGTAGATGGGGCGGACAAAGGTGTTTTCGTTCTCAATGGCGGTAATATCGGAGATCTGCTGGGTATCGAGGAGAGCGGCAACGCGGGGGAGCACGTTCTTGCCAAAGGCAGAATGGCTTGCAAGAATGTGTGTGTAGCCACCCTTCTTGATGTTCTCGACGAGGAGCGGGGCGTAGGTCTCGGGGAGGCCCTGTTGAAGATAGTTAGTTTGGTGTCGTCATTTGCTGTGGTCTTATAC
>NZ_JAELTX010000858.1 GCF_016429065.1 Pedobacter sp. ASV17 | reverse complement strand
CCCCCCCCCCCCCCCCCCCCCCCCCCCCCCCCCCCCCCCCCCCCCCCCCCCCCCCCCCTTTTTCTAGCAGAAGCCGGCATACGAGATCTTGTAATTCGTCTCGTGGGCTCGGAGATGTGTATAAGAGACAGGTCTCTGCCTTGGAGTAGTTCCTTTGAAAGACCCGGTGGATCCGGAATCCCAGCCTCAAGTGGCACAAGCTTAACCAACGTTGCAAAGGATGTTGTAGCAAGCAATCGAATCTCGTGGTCCTGTCTCTTATACACATCTGACGCTGCCGACGACTGAGCCGGTGTGTAGATATCGGTGGGGGGGGGGTCAGGGAAAAGGGGGGGGGGGGGGGGGGGGGGGGGGGGGGGGGGGGGGGGGGGGGGGGGGGGGG
>NZ_JAELTX010000857.1 GCF_016429065.1 Pedobacter sp. ASV17 | reverse complement strand
CCATACATGTCGTGCGTCTTCTTTTTGACGATGGTGCCAAACTTGAGCAACTCGTCGGGCACAGGCTGGTTGGCACCCTTGAGAATATTCACCAAGCTGCCTGAATGCGACTTGTCCTGGGCCGTGAAGAACGTATGTGCTTCGCCCGTCTTGCCTGCACGACCCGTTCGGCCGATGCGGTGGACGTAATCTTCAATTGTGAGAGGGAACTAAAGCAGACATGCAAATTAGTCAACAATTCTCTCAACTTACTCTCCGAGTATGCCGTAAAAACTTACAGTAACATTGATAACGAGCTTCACTTCGGGAATATCCAACCCACGAGCAGCCACATCCGTAGCAACAAGCACTGGCGTATGACCCGTCTTAAACGCCTCAAGCG
>NZ_JAELTX010000856.1 GCF_016429065.1 Pedobacter sp. ASV17 | reverse complement strand
GGGACAGAGCTCGTTCGCCTGCATTTCAAGCCAATCGAGTATACAGTGTGCTCCGTTCCGGCAGGCGGCTTGCTTTTTGCAGCGGCAGCCATGGAGGCGGTGTTCAGGCTCTTTTTTTAGCAGCTCGACGAATTTCTGCTTCCCTGCCGCAATATATGCGGTGTATGTGACGCTATCAAAGCTGTGGATATCTTTTGCGCGAGCCTCTTCCAGCTGAATCTCTGCTTTGTGGAAGAGCTTTTGGGCCTCTATGCCTTCAATGCGAGCGAGTAGAAACAAAAATACCTGTTTTGTCTGCGCCGATGAAGGGTCCATACCAAGACGAACCAGTGCCTTGCTAACTTTGACAGCATTGAACTGGTATGAGTGCTCTTTAATATAC
>NZ_JAELTX010000855.1 GCF_016429065.1 Pedobacter sp. ASV17 | reverse complement strand
AAGCATAGCAAGAAGCAGAAAGAAGCTGCCCGAAAGCGAGGCCCTAGTTATCTGAGAAAAGGCTTCCAGCTTGGACAGAAAGCGAACATCATCGCAGGTGGGTTCTACGAGGAGCCGACTCACCGTCGTTGGTGTATCGCTTGCCATGTACCCAAGGGTAGAGAGCTTCCAGACTTACAAGCAATTGTGTGTAGAGACTTTTTCCGGCGCTGACCGATTCAATTGCTAATACTGGACCTTAGTTCCGCGACCATGTCACTGTTCAGCAGATGCCCTACGACCTACGTTCTGGGAAACGTGGGACCACCATTGTAGTTTCTGATGCCAGAAACACTACTCCTGCACGTAGCGATAGCCTCTCCTTACCAGAGGCTAATTTTTA
>NZ_JAELTX010000854.1 GCF_016429065.1 Pedobacter sp. ASV17 | reverse complement strand
GCATAACGGCTTTCGCGACGAGAAGCTCGATAACAAGGCAGAGAAAAAGAGATCACCAAAGTATTTCTTCGAGCAATACTGAAGTTGTTTACTTGACATAATTCCATCGGTCCATCCAACGACTGATCGCTTTGACAGGCTTGTAGGCCAAGGCTGATCTCTTGGGTACCCATTGAGGCCCACGAGAAACTGGGTCGAGAACCATTACAGTAAAGCAGACCAGATGATGGCATCTTAGCAGCCGTTTCAGACTGAACTTCGCTCTGATAGCAACGGGATCCTTTCCTCTTCTCGTCGTTGTGTCTCAGACGATTTCGGTATATCGCCTTTCCGATTCTCGAAGCATGACCGTGAATGCGGGGCGTTGGCCACCATCACTCAC
>NZ_JAELTX010000008.1 GCF_016429065.1 Pedobacter sp. ASV17 | reverse complement strand
TATAAAGGAAGCAATTAGCTTTTTGTCATTCAGAGCACAGCTATGAATCTCATTAATTAGTCCAAAGATTTAACTTCGTTGATTTTCATTTTACTTCGTAGCCGCTTCGCGGTCTCCATCCCGAAAGTTCGGGATCGAGATGACGGAAAAAGAATTGACTGTGCTAGGATGACGTTATATGAGCAGAAACACCAATTCCTAATGAACCAGTGAACTATTGAACCAAGCAATCTCGAAGAATCGGGACTATGTCCAGCCCCTAACGACTAGTTCCTAACTAAATCTCTTAATCACTCTTAATTTGTGGCTGTACCTATCTAATTCCAAATTATAAATGCCTTGGTTGTCAATAGGGTCAATTCTAACCTTTCCAGCCGAATGGATAATTTTATCGTTGCTCAACATCATGCCTACGTGGATAATCTTTCCTTCCTCATTATCAAAAAAGGCTAAATCGCCCATTCTGGCCGAAGCTAAAAAGTCTACCAGTTCTCCTTCTTCTACTTGCATAGAAGCATCTCTGCGTAAGCTAAGTCCCAACAATTTATAAACGGTTTGTACAAATCCAGAGCAGTCGATACCGAAAAAGGTACGTCCGCCCCAAAGGTAAGGCGAGTTTAAAAAGAACTTAGCAGTGGCTTCTACTTTGGTGGCAAAGTCGGCAACATTTGGAATAAAAGGTTCTGTTTTAACTTCAAAGCGATTTTCGCCCAAATAACAATAACCCTCTTCATAAAAAGGCAAAGTGCTGCCTGGACTTAGGTAATAAACCGTTCCAGCATCATCTACCAAACGGTTATCAAAATTTACCGCCGTAACATATTGATAGCTCTGATCATCATGATATTGCAAATCAGTAATTCGTTGCAACTGTTTATGGTCCATCCAACCTTCATATTGGTCGTGATGGGTTCTCACTAAACACCATTTTTCGGTTTTTTCCAAAAGCAGTACCCTATCGCCAAATAATAACTGCGAAACAATCTCGCTTCGGTCTGATGGTTCTTTTCTGAGTGGGGCTACTGCTATGCGACAAACGTGGTACATTTCCATATTATAAAAACTGAGTTGCGATAAAAATAATGGAAATAAGTGACATATATCAGTCATTTTTGTGCCCAATTGTGGGAAACTTTATGCTTTACTTTTTGTTACTTAGTAGAAACAAAAAAATTAAAGCCATGAATTACAAAAGAATTTTAATTGCGGTAGATAATAGTACTTGTGCTGAAAAAGCCGCAAAAACTGGTTATGAAATGGCGGCTCTTTGCGATGCTGAAGTAGCTCTATTGAACATTGTAGAACCTGCTCCGCCAATTGCCAATCCCGACTTTGGCTTTACTCCTGCCATTATTGACCTTTACGATAATAGCATTGAAAACAGTCATGTTTTGCTGAAAGAGATTGAAGACAAGTTCAGTAATGGACGAGCTACTACCTACCTCTCTGCACTTGACACGGCTACTAACGGTATCTTACAACAATCAGAGGAATGGCATGCCGATTTAATTGTGATTGGTACGCATGGCCGTACAGGCCTCAACCATTTTTTAATGGGCAGTGTAGCCGAGCACGTGGCCAGAAAATCTGCTTGTCCTGTGCTGATTGTGCCTAATAAAGCGGAAGTTTAAGGATTGGATATATAGTTTAAGACTTACGAAGTCTGATAAACTTCGTAAGTCTAGATAAAAACGTTTAAACCTCGCAGGTTTTGAAAACCTACGAGGTTTGATTTGGCACAAAAATGAAAAAATCTGCCTGTCCAGTAACCGCTCCTAAGCCATCATTTCCAACGTAGCAGGGAAATCTGACAATATTCCATATATAATTTACGAAGTTTGATAAACTTCGTAAATCTCGATAGAAGTGTTTAAACCTCGTAGGTTTTGAAAACCTACGAGGTTTGTTTTGGCACAAAAATGAAAAAATATGCCTGTCCAGTAACCGCTCCTAAGCCGTCATTTCCAACGTAGTAGGGAAATCTAACAATATTCCATATAAGATTTACGAAGTTTATCAAACTTCGTAAATCTGGATAGAAGCGTTTAAACCTCGTAGGTTTTGAAAACCTACGAGGTTTGTTTTGGCACAAAAATGAAAAAATATGCCTGTCCAGTAACCGCTCCTAAGCCATCATTTCCAACGTAGTAGGGAAATCTAACAATATTCCATATAAGACTTACGAAGTCTGATAAACTTCGTAAGTCTAGATAGAAGCGTTTAAACCTCGTAGGTTTTGAAAACCTACGAGGTTTGTTTTGGCACAAAAATGAAAAAATCTGCCTGTTCAGTACTCAAGGTACCCAACTAGGCAGAAGTTTAGTTAGTGTTAGTTAAGGTTTTAAATATCTTCGTATTGCAACACGTAGCTTTTATAAAGACTACTTAATGCAAAGGTTCTCTCTAAAATAATGAGGACAATGGTGGGCAGAAAAATCAACTCCACCCAATCTAATTGGTAAAATACAAAGCCAAATAGCAATATCAACCTTACACATTCCAAATAGTAAATCCATTTGCGTTGTTCCAACAGCGCTCCGCAATTAATGAGGGTAATGAGCACAAATATGAGGATGGCTAGTGCATCAACCATACTGATATAGGCCCAAAAAGCGGTAGTTAAAGTTAATATGAGCACACTTAAGCCCAATTGCAGATTGATATATCCTTTTAACTTAAATTTAGCGGTAGCGGCCGATTTATGCTGCAAAAACCTCCGTTCCAATTGGGGCCTAATCTCTTGGTCGAGCAATGCGGGACTGCCAAAAACAATTTTCACCCTGTTCCATGTACCTTCAGTTTTTCGACAAGCTTCTATCACTTCCAGATAATAGTGAAAATGCTGCCATAAAAAACTGTTACTCTTAATAGGATGCGTTAATCCGTAAGTTGGCGGTTCTTCTTCCTTTTGAAAGGTGCCGAACATTTTATCCCAAAACACAAACACATCACCGTAGTTTTTATCCAAATACTTATCGTCACTAGCGTGATGTATCCCATGTAATGATGGTGTAATCAGCACATTTTCCAACCAACCCAATTTGCCAATCAGCTGTGTATGCGTGAAAAATGAATAAGCACCGTGTACCGTTAAAATAACCACTACCATGAGCGGATGAAAGCCCAACAAGGGCAATGCACACCAAAAAACACCTCTTATTAAAGCTTGAAGCGTAGTAATACGGGCCGATACGGTTAAGTTAAATTCCTCACTTTGATGATGTACGATATGGGCGGCCCATAAAAAATTAACTTCGTGCCCTAACCTATGGTACCAATACCAAACAAAATCAGTGGCCAAAATCAGTAAAACCCATACCCACCAAGTGTTTGGGATATTGAATAAAGCGTAATTTTGATAAACATAGTTGAACAGTTCGTAAAAGCTGGCCGCAATAAACAGGTTCAACAATCGCTCTGCAATACCAATGCTTATATTGGCTACTGAGCTTTCATATTTAAACAAATGTGCCTTATTTTTCCTTACTGCCAACATATATTCCAAATACACAAAAAGGAAAAATGCGAGAATAGCAAAAGCCAGATAGTTGATTTTTTCCATGTTAAGAAGCAAGGAATTGACTTACATATTCATTAAACAATTCAGGCTGCTCCATCATTGGTGCATGACCACACTCATCAATAAAACGTAAGGTAGCGTTGGGTAAACGTTCATAAAACTCCTCGGCCACCGCGGGAGGTGTCACCACGTCTTGCAAGCCCCAAATTAGCAATACGGGCACTTGAATAAAATGGAGCAGTTCTTTTAAGTTTTGCTTTTGCGCATCTCTGGCCAGCATAATTACAGAAAGCGCTTTGGTTTTTTGTTGTACAATGTCAAACACATAGTTTACCATTTCCTCATCTACCACTTCTTTTCTATCAAATACATCTTCTACTTTTTGCTTGATGTACTGATAATCTTTCACCCTTGGAAAAGAACCTCCAAAGGAATTTTCGTATAAACCAGAACTGCCTGTAAGCACCAAACTCGTTACTTTTTGCGGATATTTCAGGGCATACAGTAAAGCGATATGGCCACCTAAAGAATTACCAATCAGAATGGGGTTATTGATTTGCTGAGCGTTGAGGTAATCTTCTAAAAAGTCGACCAGTTTGTTGAGTCCCCCTCCCAAAAAATGATTGAAAAGTGGAAGCTCTGGCGTCCAAACGTTGTAATTAGCGGAGAGCTCCTTATGCAACAACCGCCAATTGCTAAGATTGCCAAACAGGCCATGCAAAAGCACCACATCTTTCGCAACTGTTGTTGGATAATGTATTGGATGAGCAGCTAAAGCTTGATTGATTTGTAATTGCATATGTTAAAGCTTTCGGTCAAAAACCGTCAATGCTTCAAAATTAGCAATATTTTTCAAAAAGACTACTATTTCTATAGATTAAATATTTATTAACTCAATATGAAGAGATTAAAGTGCGTTAGGGATGGACAAACTGGTTCAACTTGCTTATTTATTTCAACTACATAGGCCATAGAAAAACATATTCGTTGTACTAAAATTGACCTTGGACTGTTCGAGACACAAAAGAATTTTCGACTATCATCGGTAAGCATCATGCCCTAATGTGTCTATTTGGTTATTTTCTTTATTTTAACCACATAGACACATAGAAAAAAGCAATGTTGTGCTTCACAATAACGTATAAGGTTAAGCTTTGTCTGTAGCCGCTTGAGTAAGTTGATTATTAACCGTACGCCAAATGTGCAAGGGGTTTTCGTTTTTCAACTCATCAGGTAAAAACTCATTGGCCCAGTTTTGGAAACTTACTGGTCTGGCAAAACGCTTAATTCCATCTGCTCCTACGGCGGTAAACCTGCTGTCGGTACAAGCAGGAAATGGCCCACCATGTTGCATAGCCAAAGCCACCTCTACTCCTGTAGGCACACTATTCATAATAAATCTGCCACATTTCTCCTGTAGCACATTCATTAGTTCTGAGTTGTTCTTGATATCGGCAGCCGTAGCCATTACGGTAGTGGTCAATTGGCCTTCTAAATGCTGGGCTATCTTCAACATTTCAGCCTCGTCGGCACATTCTACCAATAATGAATAAGGGCCAAATACTTCTTGATGCAATTGTAGATTGGTTAAAAAATATTTTCCTGGAACTTTAGCAATGGTAACCATTCCGTCTTCTTCACCCAATTTGTTATCACTTTGGTAAAGCACGTCTACATGTCTTTGTGTAATGGCAGTTTGCATGTTGTTGATGTAATTTCTAGCAATTCCTTTATGCAACATCTTGCTAGGTGTTACCTCATGCAAATTAACCAAAAGCTGCTTCACATATTGATCTAAAGCTCCACCTTTAATTGCTATCATCAATCCTGGATTAGTACAAAACTGTCCCATATCTTGCGTAATAGAAGAAGCCATTTTATCGGCAACCCATTGATGGTCTTGCTGCAATTTATCCGATAGTAAAAATACTGGATTAACACTTCCCATTTCCGCAAAAACTGGAATAGGTGTTTTGCGTTGTGCAGCCAAATCAAACAAGGCGCGTCCACCGCTGTAAGAGCCCGTAAAACCAACAGCTTTTACCGCCTCATGTTTCACCAAATACTCTCCCACGTTAAAATCTGCTCCATAAATGTGCGCAAAAATCCCTTCAGGCATATTGCATTGTTCGGCAGCTTTTGAAATCGCTCTAGCCACTAGTGTCGAAGTTTCTACATGAGCGGGATGCGCTTTTACAATTACTGGACAACCTGCTGCAAACGCACAAGCGGTATCTCCACCAGCTGTTGAGTAGGCGAAGGGAAAGTTACTGGCACCAAAAACCACTACTGGTCCTAAGGGCACCAGCATTTTACGCAAATCTGGTTTTGATGAGGTTTTGTCTATATCAGCAAGGTCAATTCTGGCTTCTAACCAATTCCCTTGCTCAGCAGCATCTGCATAACTATTCAATTGAAAAATGGTCCGCTTACGTTCAGCAATCAATCGCTTTTCCGATAAATGCGTCTCTTTTTGAGCAATGGTAATCAGCTCCTCTCCTAAGGCTTCCATTTCTATAGCAATGCTGCGCATGAAATGAGCTCTTTCTTTTAAAGAGAGATTTTTATATTGATAAAATGCTGCTTCAGATTTGGCTAATAGGGTATCTATTTCAGTGGTCGAATGGTCGGTATACATGTTGGTAAGGTTAATTGACTAAAGTTAGGGATAGCTACCCAAATATGTGCAGTTTTTTCTTCATTTACTATTATTTGACATTTGTGGCATTACTTTTTAAACTGAGCTTTCCTTTAATTGCGAAATAATCCATTACTTTGATAACTAAATATTATTTGCAAAAATGACACATCCAGAAAAACTAGCAGCTATCCGTGAGTTGATGAAAAAAGATGGTGTTGCAGCCTATATCATCCCTTCTGCCGACCCACACATTAGCGAATATCTACCCGATTTTTATAAAAGTATTCCTTTCGTTACTGGTTTTACAGGTTCTGTAAGTACCGTAGTAATTACTCAAGATTTTGCTGGCTTATGGGCCGACTCTAGATATTTTGTTCAAGCCGAAGAACAATTAAAAAACAGCGGTTTTGAACTGGTAAAACTGAAAGCGCAAGGTGTAGCCGAATACATTGATTGGTTGGGCGAAAAATTGCCTACTGGAAGCAAAATTGCCTTCGACGAGAAAACCGTTTCTGTACTTCTTGGTCTACAACTTGAAAAACAACTGGCTTTCAACAATGTTAGCTTTGACCACCAAGATTATGTGGGACAAATTTGGAAAGATAGACCTGCCCTACCTGCTGAACCTGCCTTTTTATTGGCTGATGAAGTGGTTGGACAATCGGCAACGAGCAAACTTGAAGCCATTAAGGCATCCCTTAAAAAGCAACGTGTAAGCTATCATTTGGTTTCTTCATTAGATGACATGGCATGGATTTTCAATCTACGTGGCCAAGATGTTGGTTTTAATCCTGTAGTATTGAGCTTCGCCTTAATTGCTGAGGATAAAGTAAAAATTTACCTTGATCAACATAAGCTAACGGTTAATGATTTAAATACACTAGCTGCCCAAGATGTTGAAGTGGTTGGCTATGATACTTTAGCTTCCGATTTACAACAAATTCCTTCAGATAGTTCTATCCTGATTGACCCTAAGCGCAATTGCCTTTTCATGTACAAACAGGTTCCCGCTGGAGTACAAAAAGTTTTGGAAACAAATCCTTCTACTTACTTAAAAGCCATTAAAAATGAAGTAGAGATTGCCAACACTCGTAAAACCATGATTAAGGACGGTGCAGCAATGACCAAGTTCTTTAAATGGGTAAAAGAAAACGTAGACAAAGTGGAAATCACCGAGATATCTGCCGCGGAAAAACTGAGAGGTTTTAGGGCTGAACAAGATGGCTTTGTTGGTGAAAGTTTCAATACCATTGCGGGTTACAAAGCACATGGTGCCCTGCCGCATTACGCTGCTACGCCTGAAAGCGATGTCCCAGTAAAAGCAGACGGCTTATTTTTAGTGGACTCTGGTGGCCAGTATCAATATGGCACCACCGATATTACCCGTGTGATACCAATGGGCAACAATACCGATGAGGAAAGCACTGATTATACTTTAGTCCTAAAAGCGATGATTGAAGGTTGTAAAACTCGTTTTCCTAAAGGTACCTGCGGCTATCAGATTGATGCCATTACGCGTCGCCCAATGTGGGATTACGCTTTAAATTATGGACATGGAACAGGTCATGGTGTAGGTTATTACTTAAATGTACACGAAGGCCCGCATGTTTTCAATGCATCGGCAACGCCTATCGCAATTGAGTTAGGAACCATTACTTCTATTGAACCTGGTATTTACCGCATTGGTAAGCATGGTATCCGTATCGAAAATTTGGTGTTAACCGTTAAGGATATTGCTAACGAGTTCAATGAGTTTTATGCTTTTGAAAGCTTAACCCTTGCCCCTATTGATACTACTCTAGTGAAGAAAGAGTTATTAGAAGCTTCGCATATCAACTGGTTGAACAGCTACCATCAAGAGGTTTACGAAAAGGTAAGTCCTTTATTGAATGAGGACGAGAAAGCATTTTTAAAGGAAATGACGAAGGCGATATAAACTATTTGTTATAAAATTTGCTGTCATTCCGAGGTACGAGGAATCTCATTATTGTTTTTAATAGATTTTTTTCCTAAAAGTTCGTTACAATTTTTAATGTAGGAAGATGGTGTTTGTGAGCATTTCCAAAGATTTCTCCATTGCGCTGCGCTTCAGTCGAAATGACGAGAAACACAAATAACAAAAAAGGTCGAGAAGTTTCTCGACCTTTTTTGTTATTTATCTCTAGGCAATTGCTCTGGCCTGTGCATTTTATATTGCGTGGCCGTAATTGATTCGAGGAAAGCAGCTACAGCTTGTATCTCCTCTTTGGTTAAGTTCAACTTCTTCATCAAAGGATCTGTTACTGGATGCATGGGGTCTGCCGCTTTTTGAGCTGCCGTAGCCGTATTCATCTGCATGCCACTGTTGTAAAGATTTAAAAGCCCTGTGATATTGTCAAATAAACCGTTGTGCATCCAAGGATTGGTGTTCATCACATCTCTTAAAGATGGTGTGCGAAACTTACCTACGTCATTAGGATCTTTGGTCACATTGTAACGACCTAAATCTTCATATTTGCGCTTGTAATAAGTTAAACCAATATTGTGGAAACTCTCGTCGGTAAAGTATTGACCATTGTGGCAATTGATACATCTTGCTTTGGTACGGAACAAATGCAGTCCTTCCAATTCCTTATCATTTAGTTGCTTATACTCGCCATCCAAAAACCGATCAAAGCGACTTCTTCTGCTGGTTAAAGTACGTTGGAAGCTCGCCAAGGCTTTAGCTACATGATCGAAAGTTATTTTATCGGTTCCATAAGCTTTCTTCACCAATTCCTTGTAAGCCTTGATATTGTTTAACTTTTCGGGCAATTCCTTCAAGTTCATCGCCATCTCATTATGGGCTTCAATAGGGCTTTTCACTTGGTCTTCCAAAGTAGTTGCTCTACCGTCCCAAAAGAAAGATTTACGTTCTTTCACATTCAACAACGATGGGGTATTTCTATTTCCTGAGGCGTGGTCGTGACCTATGGAAACAGAAAGTTTATCTGCCCAAGAGGTTTGAGGATTATGGCAGCTGCTACAAGAGATTTGATTGGAGCCCGACAGTATAGGATCGAAGAAAAGATTTTTACCCAAAACAACCTGAGCACTTTCCATGGTAGCAAAATAAGCTTTACTGTCCACCTCTGGCAAAGCTTTAAACTCCTGCCATTTTACACCGCTATCCACATTAGGTTTAGGCCATTGCGCTACTGGGCGTTCGTACAAACTGCGTAAACTGTCTATCTTGATTCCACTAGAGGTATAGCCTATTTCTCTAAACGAAAAATGCAGCAAACTAAATGCTACCAATAGCCCAGTTGCCACAAAAAGTTTCATCTTCTTCATCCCCGCAAAAATAATATTATGTTTTGTTTTATTGTTTAAACTAAAAGCACCCCCAAATTTCAATCCTGTTATTCTAAAACAGCTTACCAAAAAGGTGTATTGTACTTTCTTTCTTTAGATCAGTTCAAATTGACTAAGTAAACAACTATTGTTTTGGAACGGTCAATCAAAACTTGTTCTATTTAATTCTCTAAAAAAGAACACCAAAAGAAAATAAAAACTCGGTGCCCTTATAATCTCCAGTATAATTAGTAGTCATCCCTTTTGCTTTAGCAAATGCCCCTAACTTGGCATTAAGCGGAAAATCGGCTCTTAAAGATGATGATACAGAAAAAATATCAGCCGTTAAATAAGCGTAATTGGTATTTAGCATTTGATAAATCCCTTTTTTAGTATCAATATTACTCCAAGAGTAATCACTATTTAGTACTTTTAGTTGATTGGCTCTCATGTCTAAACTCAATGAGGTTTTGCCCAAAGACTTTGTTAACGAAGCAAAAACACCAACACTAGCCGTTTGGTAATCAATAAATCTATCTGGTAAAATATATCTTTCATTGTCGGTGCCAAATGTGCCGTCCATACCAAGGAACCAGCTTAAACTCTTAGCTGTTTTGCCATATGTGGCATCCAACTTCACATTAAGCTTTTCTCTCTCGTACCTTACTTCTTCGGAAACTTTATATAAGCTTACACCGCCTGTATTTGCAAAGGTGGCTTCCAATCCTTCCCTTTTCACGTAAGTTCCTTTTAACCTAACTAAAAAATTATGGTTGTGTACTTGATGATGGTAAGCTAATAACAGATAGGCATGGTTCTCTTTTGCTTCAGAAATATTGGTCGAAATACTTGAAAGTTCCTTATCTAGATTAAAACGGTTAAAACCAAGTTGAACAGACAGCCCTTTTAAATCCGTGGGTAAAAAATTAAGCTGTGCGCCTAAACTAAGGCCTTTATAGTAGGCCTGCATTCTGGTTCCTGCAAGCAATTCATTATAAACCCCTAATCCAGCATCATGATAAACCAAGGGGAATCCTAGTTCATTTACAAACTGTAAGCTATTGTTCTGATTATATTTTCGCATCTTAAGATCCAAAGACAAAGCTCTTTGTTTATTTAGTTCTTTAGCTACAGAAACCGAAAAATCAATATCTGAAGAAATATTTTTAGGCCTAGGGTCTTTATCTCTATATGACTGTATTCCTCTAAAACTTCCTTGAATACCATACCTAAGCCCACCAATTTTTTTCGACAATCCACCACCGAAATAATAGGTTTCGGCATTTAAATCACCGCCAATGGTGTCGGCCATTACATATGGATAAACGTATTGATAATCTAAGGTTTCGTTAAAATTAACTTGCTTAACTTTCTCATTGGTATAATAAGCCTTACCCCATAAAGAGATGCCACTAAGGTTCTTAAGAAAAGATTCGGAGTTAATTCTGAGTGCTCTATTGCCGCTGCCTTCTTGTCTAAGATAAAGATCCCTTTTACTATCCTCTAGATTAGCAGCCAACAAAGAATAGTTGTACTTTCTAGAAAATGGGTATAAGGATGGACTTGAATAGGATTCCGTTAACAAAGTTGTGATTGGAGAAACCTGTTCCATTACCCGCTTTGAGTGAGCAGTAGTATCTTGGGCGTAAGCATTTGCTACGCCCAAGAAAACACTTAAAATAATTAACTTCCTAATGTCCATTATTATTTGAACAATGATGGTTTTGATTCTGGAATAAAATCGTCTGCAGAATTGTTGGTATCTTTTAAGACTACCCTACCGTTAGTTTCGGTTTTAGCAACCTTACGGATTACACTTTTTCCATAACGGGTTGCATCACTATCCACTTTTCCGCAATAAGTCCAACCCATATCCAAAACAGGGCTGGTTACAATCCAGTTAAACTCTGAAGCCACACTTAAGTTAACGGCATCTAAAATCCAAGAGTTTGGAATTTTATATGCTGTAGTAGTGGTTATTTTTCCAGCAGAATTCACATAGTCAAAGTTGTAAACTTGTTTAGTTAAGAAATTGTCTTTTGTACCTTTCATTTTAGCAATCACATAACTCTTAAAACCTCTGTTATGCATGGTCATATAACCTGCGATATTATCCAAATCTTGCACCTGAGGATTATCTACGTTAATTGAGCTCAACAAGGTTAATTCAAAATCGGCATTTCTTAAGTCCACAGATAAATCATTGTAAACTAAATGGTTCATTGCATTGTTGGCAATTGTTATTGAAGCTCCCGGTTGTACTGGATACGTTTTACCAGTTCCAGGGATCATTACAATTGATTTAGAAGTAAAGTCTGTAGCCATCACATCAGGAGTATAAGCTCTTTTGGTAGTGGTAAGGAACTCAGACTCAGCAATCATTAAACTATCTGCATATAAAACATTTTCAGAGTTGTTGTATATGATAAAATACTTATCTCCATTGTAGGTCTTTCCTTCTTTTGTAACGGTGCCTGTGTAGAAAATTTCTTTAATTACAAAGCCTTCTTGTGGTTTGTATAGAAATACTGAAAGCTCCGTACTTAAATTAGTACCATTTACAATTACGCCATCTTTTACTGCACGCACCTTACTGATTACCTTTTCGCCAGTAGTACTTTCTATTTCACCTTCAAAAACAATATTATATGAACCCGACTGTAATGCTGCTACTAAAGTATTGTTACTGATTGCGCTCGAAGTGCTTACCCTACCACTGTTTACTTCTTTAAAAGTTACTAAACCCGATTTTAGCGTAAAGCCTTCTAAAGTTTTAGGAATAACGATAGATACGGTAAGTGTAGTTTGAGGAATATCTGATTTCTTACAAGCATTGAGTAATACCGTCAATGCCAGAAGAGTACTCATGATCATTTTTACATTCTTCATTTTTGATATATTTATATTTAAAGATTAAAGTTTAATTCCATTCCAAAATATGGGGAAGCCCCTTGTCTGATGTAGTTTATATTATAACGAGTATATGAAGGGGCATAGGTTAAGAATCTGCTTACGAACATTGATATACGGGCTTTATTCTTAAAATCCTTTGAAGCTTTGATGTTGATTTGTAAATTGATTGGTACTGAATTGTTCCTAAACCTGATGTCGCTATAGTTCTGTAGTAACCATCGCAAATTTTGGTCGTTTTTACTCGCTTCTGTGTATGGAAGAACATTCTGATTGATATCCATATAAGCTATCGGCACACCTGTTTTATAATTCTCTCTTGAAGAAGTGAACCATAAACTTTGAGCAGATGCCGAGAACATTAAACCCAATTTAGGCAAGTAACTATCGATGGTTAAATTAGTATTGAACTGTTGGTAATTTGTGCCTTCATCTTCATCATAGATACCAATATATTGCCTTACCTTATTGTCGGTAATCACCGAAGTACTAATAATGCCATAATTTATTACGCTGCTTTTATAACGGTTATTGAACCATGCGCCGTTTATGGTAAACCTGGTATTGATGGCTGAAATTCTTTTAGTAGTAAATTGAAATTCAATACCTTCTTTAAAGGTTCCGCTTCCATTACCATTGATAGAATAGCCATAGTATTCTTTCATGTCCTTATAGGTAAAATCTTCTAAATTTGGTCTAGAAGTAATGGTTGAAGCGTCTATGGATTTATTATCATATAACTTATAGTCAATTACTCTATATCTAGACATTCCTCTAAATCCAGAAGACATTCCTTCGCGGAAATAAGTAATTGATAAACGGTTGCCTTCATAGCTGAAATCGGCATTCAACTCCCATTTTAGATTTTTTGCTGCTTTTAAAGCATAATTTTCTGTATTGATGATGGTTGTTTTAGCGTTAGCCCTGATAAAATCTGGATTGTTATGGTAATAATTTAATTGAATATTATCGATATAGGTTTTGTTAGGATAAAACATATCCATGGTAGGTAGTTTATGGTGCAAACCAAAACCACTACCTAAACTAACTTCTAATTTCTTACCTGCAATGGCAATATTTGGCAAATGCCACACCGCATTAATACGTGGATCAAAATGGAATTTATTGGCGATTTCATACTTGGTGTCCATCCCCACGATGGCCATGGCCCTTACACCAGCGGTAATATTGATGATGTGCGCTCCAGCTTCAATTTTAGCGCCATCTTCTGCAAAAAAAGATACGTTTTGTAGCGCGGGAATATCATTAAATGGTCTTGGCCTAACAGACGATACCGAATTTAATGCTAGTGGAAAATCAAGATTATAGATTTGTCCTTTCCCAAAATTCTTGCTATAGTTATATTCTGTCCCTAATTTAACTTGGTGCTTAATAATACCTTGTGAAAAGCCCAATAAGGCTACCCCTTTTAAGTAGCCATACAAAGGTTTTCCTTGCACATCCAGATCAGCAGCGTAACTAGGCGTTACATATTTCGCATCGTGAGCACCTTCTTCTAACGAATTAACCAACACGGTTGCCGACCTAGCTTGCACCCATTTTGTTAAATCAATGATATCTTCTTGATAGCTGATTTTTGTAGAAAAGTCTAACGATTTAAGTAAATTTTTCTGATTGAACTTAAACTTAAAATTGTTTATTAAAGAATAACTTTTAAAAGTAGATGTATAGCTGTCAGTTAATGCGTAAGAATTATCAGGATCAATTCGTTCATTATCAATTGTAGTGGCGTAATCTAATGCAGCACTCCAAGTCAATCTACGATTTTTATTTTCCCAAAATTTTTCTGTTCTTACTGAGGCTGTAATCCGTTTATAATTTTCATAGTTGTCGCGAGGATCTGCTTTAGAGTCCAAAAAATCAACGTTACTGTTGATGTAAAGATTCTTTTCTAAGATACTAACCCCTTTACCGATGGAATATAACTTACTGAAACCGTCGGCCTTAAGTCTAGCAGTATAAGGCGTATTTCCTTTTCTACGTTCAATATTGACTAAACCACTGGTTAAATCTCCAAATTCAGCGGATGGTATCCCTCTTACAATTTCTACCTTTTCTATTTGATCAGTTGGAATAGAACGCATATCTACCCCTTTGTTTACCGAATTTCTAGAACCATTAGGATCAGAAAGCGTATATCCTGAGGTGGTTTGCATATTTGCAGAGGTATTAATAGGTGCGCCATCAATATAAAATACCGTACCCAAAGAGCCCATATCATAACCAGAAGGAGCATTAGATGGCTCCCTAAGTCTTATTTGGTTCATTTGAGTTAAATTAGGCGTATAGGTCCTTCCTCCAGGTAACAGTTCCAATAAATCAGTAAAGCTAGATGGCTGTAATAATTCCATAGCCTTTCTATCTATCACCGAAGTACTTGGTTTACCTTTATTTTGGAATGCTGTAATGTATACTTCATCAAGTAAACGTTGGAGAGGTTCCAATTGAATGTTCACAACAGTATCTGATGTAATATTTAGGTCTATTTTCTTTTGCTTAAAATTAATTGAAGAAACGGTAACCTGATATCGGCCAGACAAAACAGATTTTAAAATATATTCTCCACGTTCGTCTGTGGTAACCTGATAATTCTGCTTGCCCAATAATATGATGCTAACGAAAGATGCTTTATCCTGACCAAAAATACTCTCAACCCTACCTTTTACTTGAAAATGTTGTGCGCAAACATTAGCAACAAAGCCCAAAGAAACCGCAAAAAAAAGCATTAGCATTTTTAAGTTACTTTGAAGTTTCACAAAAAGCACTGAAAATAAATTCATTAGACCAAATTGCATGTTATATTGCCGACCTGAGAGCGAGCAGCCATGTAGCAAATTGCCGCAAATATAATGTTATTTAGACTAAGTCAAAATAAAAATACAACTATAAATGATAAAATATGACCTATAGACAAAAGATTAGATGCCTTTAATTGATGAAATAATTGTTTTAAAGAATATTATTCTGCTAGATGCAAAGGATATTTAATTTCTACTTTGAAGCCGTTCCCTACGCTTGTTTTAATTTGATATTCGGCGTTGATCATTTGTAAACGGCTCTGGATATTTTGCATTCCGATACCGCTTCGCTGATTGAGTATCTCCATATCAAACCCTTTTCCATTATCTTGATAAACAATGGATAAATTTGCTTCGCGAATACCAAAAAGCATTTTTATTTCAGCTGCATTGGCATGTTTAAGCGTATTGTCTACCAATTGCGTAAGCACCCTAAATAAGGCTAGAGATGTTTTTTCGGGCAAATCCACTTCTTCTAAATCATTTTCATGTTCTAAAGAAATTTTGATTTGACCTGTATTGTTAATGAGGTTAACAAAGGCCTCAATGGTGGTAAAAAGTCCAAAAACCGCCAAGCCCGGCGGCGATAAATCGTGGGAAATATGCCTCACGTCAACAATCATTTTATCGATCAGCTCCTTTGCATCTGTCAATACTTCTTCCTGCTGCTCATTCAGTTTGTTCTTCAAGGAATTGAGCATTAATTTAATGGCAGACAAAGTCCCTCCTATCTCGTCGTGCAAATCTTGACCGATTCTTTTACGTTCAATTTCTTGCGAATCGATCACCGCATTTAACAGTTCCTTTTGCTGTACGATTTGAGTTTCCTGTAATTCTCGTCGCTGCCTCCATACCATATTCTGATTTCGGATATAGAACAAAAGGAATGCGGCAATAATGATAAACAGCAATAGCATCCCATAAAAAATCAGCAAATAAACGTTATCTATCATTTAAATTTTTATTAATCAACGAGAAGCCTCTTGCAAAGGCGAGGTACATTGCAAAAACTAGAATAGAATGCACATCCCATATAATATCATTTAAAGTACGATTAGAACTTACAAATACAAAATAATTGGAAAGAATAAAGATAATAGTGGCTGTTGGAAAATAGATGAGGATTCCTATGTTGATCCAACTTTTAGGCTGTTTCAGAAAATCCTCCACAAAACCACTGTTGTACAAAAATATTAAACAAATAGAAGTAATCAGAATAGCCTCTACTGGCCTGGTATAGGTATTAAATTCATAAATGCTTTGAAAGAATAAAAAATTCAGCACAAAAGCGATAGGAAGCAAAATAACAGCGCCATATAATATCTTTCTTATTGATCTTTTTTCGAAAATCAACAAGAAATAACTTAGAAAAAAGATAGTCTCGCCAATGGTGTAAACATGCAGCAAGGGAAGATTTCTAATATTCTTGCTACTTAAATAAATGGCAGTAGCATTTACTAAACCAGCAAATATCAAATAGTAGAATATCGTCTTGGTTTCTTTCCCTGCGTATTTATATTTTGGTAAAAAAGTAACAATTGGAACAAGGATGCTTAATGGCACCACCACGGCTGTTAGGATATCTCTAGTCATTATGATTAATATTCAATTTTAGTTTGTTTGCTTTTATATGGTCCAAAGCCTTTTAGTCCAAATCACATCATTAGACTTGGATTTTAAATAAGACTTATCATTTTTGATTTACGACCTAAAAAAGTGAAATAATTAGAGAGGGTAAAGAAGATTACAACCACTTAAAAGCATCACAATATCTCGATGTTTAATTGCTTTATAGACCGCATGAGCCAATTCTTGATGAATTTGCTTTCAAAAAGGGCAAATGGTTTATAAAATATTGGACATAGTTGCTCCAGTGCTTTGCTATAAGTATTTGAAAATAAGATTCTCTCGAAAGCGGCGAAAGTCGACATACTATTGTTAAGGTATTTTTTACTTTCGGACTACTAAGATAGTCCGAAAGTAAAACAGAAAAACATTGTCTTAAATGATCCTCATAGCTGTGGCATAGAAGAATTTCTCACTCCTATATTCACTATATATACTGAAATCTTATCAGCACAATGGTTAGATCTATGCTAAAGCAAACGTTTTACTATTCAGAAGCCTTTTTTATATTTTGTCTGAAATACGCCGACAGATAGAAATACTTAACGGAACAATATGTCCAACAATAACATTTCTTATGATCACGGAGCAAACAGTGGGCTGGTCGGGTCACATTTATCAGGACAGGGCTGGGTAAAATCATAGATTTCAGTATCATCATCATCATCGCCCATTCCAACTCCTTTGCTTTTGTAAATCACGTCTTTCCCCTCTTTATCTACAGGTACAATTACCGCTGTTACATCATCTGGCAAATCCATATCAGATTCTTTCACGGCAAAATAAGCCCTTACACCTTGTAGTTCGTTAAGCGTAGTACCATCTGCTCTAAAGATATCGTAGCTATTAATAATAGCTAACAAATCACTAATTGGGATAAAAATAGCTCTTGGAATGTTGTTTTCTGGGACCTGCTTCGCCAATTGATCGCGAAAGCGTGTAACTCGGTCTACCGCTTCATTTACCGAAATGGTCGGCACGTTAATTTTTGACTTCATCTTAAGTTTATTTTTTTTGTCGAATCTAATAAAAAAAAGATATTTGTAAACGCTTCAAAATGTGATTATTTCTTTAATACTGTACATCAGAGAGATGTATTGGCCATAATTATTAAAAAATCAGCTATTTTTTAAACGTTTTTTAGGAAATAATCAAAAAAACAATACACTTAACACCCATTTAAAGATGAAAATCAACGTTGCGATTGCTGATGACCAAAAATTATTTAGAAAAGGAATGATTGCTTTGGTAAATTCTTTTGAAGAGATGAGCATCATTTTTGAAGCAGAAAATGGGAAGCAGCTTGTAGATCGCTTAGCAACCGACGAATTAAAACCTGATATTATCTTACTAGATCTTTCTATGCCCGAAATGAATGGGTTGGAAGCCTTAAAAATTATCAAGGAAACTCAGGCCAATATTGGGGTAATCATTCTCACCATTCACGAGGCCGAACACCATATCTTAGCTACTATTCAAGCGGGTGCCAATGGCTATTTAGCTAAAAACGCAGAACCGGAAGAAGTAGAGAAAGCCATTCGTGAAGTTTTTAAAAATGATTTCTATTTTACCCTTCCTATGTTGGAGATTATGCGAAAGGGTCTTACTAAAAAACCTCAAGTAGTTAGCCTCGATCAAGAAGAAAACCTACTCACACCAAGAGAAAAAGAGGTACTCCAATTAATTTGCAAACAATTTAGCAGCGTTGAAATTGCAGAAAAACTTTTTTTAAGTAACCGTACGGTAGAGGGACACCGAAACAATCTACTATTGAAAACTGGCAGTAGAAACACCGCTGGCTTGGTTCTGTACGCACTTAAACATAAATTCATAGAGACTGACCATTTCTCTAATTAACAACACTTTTCCATAAACAAAAAAGCAACCACGTAAAATTACCTGGTTAGATAAGTAGTTTTACCTGTTTGCAAGTACAGGCAAAAGCCCTCTAGTCCATCTCCTCGAAATTTTGTCATTTAGCATTGTCGGATTAGCGACTCTCAAACAACAAAAGTTCAAACAAAAAAAGGAGAAGAAGTGAACCAATTTTTTTCATACCAAGTGAGCAATGATGTAGAGGATGTGGATCCACATTTTAGCTCTTTTTATCAAGACGATAATTCGTTCAATATCTCGGAAGAGATTATGCCACTTGTTGATAAACTGATTACCCTTTGCCAAGAACATGGTTTTTTTATCAAAATCTTAAACAGATCTACGATCATCCGCAGAAGCCTAATGAGCGACCTCGCTTTTGACTTCATTGCGGCCTACGAAACTACACAAGAGACATTGAACCTTTCTTACCACAACTTCGGATTGGCTTTCGGCGTGGGAATTTATGAATGTTCTGCTCTCGGACAACTTAAATATCTTGACCACGAAGTTCTTTATGACAAAGTTGGTAAGTTAGGTGAGTCTCTTGGTTTTAGCTGGGCCAGCAAACATCAATCTTTAAGACACTTGAGATATTTTGAGTTAAAACCTCAATGGTCAAAAGGCCTAAGTGATAAAGAAATGATGAATGAACTTTATAGAAGAAAACAAGCCAATGTAAGTTTACTTACTTCGGTTGGAAATAATTAATACTGAATTAGCTCTCAATCAGTTTGGTTCATGCGATGTGGACAAACCTAAGCCCCGCTCCTGCGGGGCTTTCTTTTTTTACGAAACTTTTAACCTCGCAGGTTTTTTAAATCGGTGAGGTTTGATGCTTTAAGACTTACGAGATTTTCAAATGGCTAAGCCCTCTACTTTATTGATGAATATGAAAAAAAATTGCACTGAAGAATTACTGCATTGAAGACTTACGAAGTTTTTGAAACTTCGTAAGTCTGTCTAATCCTCAATGAATGGAGCTTCAAACCTCGCAGGTTTTTGAAACCTACGAGGTTTTATACTCTAAGACTTACGAGATTTTCAAATGGGCAAGCCCTCTACTTTATCGATGAATACGAAAAAAAATTGCACTGAAGAATTACTGCATTGAAGACTTACGAAGTTTTTGAAACTTCGTAAGTCTAATTCTCAATGAACGGAACTTTTCAAACCTCGCAGGTTTTTGAAACCTACGAGGTTTTATACTCTAAGACTTACGAGATTTTCAAATGGCCAAGCCCTCTACTTTATCGATGAATACAAAAAAATTGCATTGAAGACTTACGAAGTTTTTGAAACTTCGTAAGTCTGTAGCATACGGGCATAAAAAAGAGCGATAAACTCTCGTCTACCGCTCCCCAATTATCTATTTAACCAACTTAATTTTTCTGTTTCGTGACCTTAAATTCGGTTCTACGGTTTAATGCCCTACCCTCTGGATTGTCTTTTCCATCGGCTAGTTTATTTGGGGCTACAGGTTTGCTGAACCCATATCCTTTTGAAGTCATACGATCTGCTTCAATACCTTTGCTTACCAAGTAATCCACGCAAGATTTTGCCCTTCTGTCTGACAAGCTCAAATTATACGGTTCTGTACCGATATTATCCGTATGCGCACTTAATTCAATTTCAATATTTGGATTGTCTACCATGATTTGATACAGCGTATCTAAAGTAACTTTCGATTGGTCGGTAAGCTCCGAGCTATCAAATTCATAAAAAATGTTTTCGAGTACAATAGGTTTGTTAATCACCATCGGCTCTAAGCAAAGCGTCGAACTTAGCAAAGTATCTACCTGCACCAACTGTGCATAGTTGTAGCTGATATTTTTTGCAAAGTATTTATCCCGCATCACATTGATCTTCAAACCCCTATTGCTTCCAAGCTGAAAATGGTAATTACCATTATTATCGGTTTGCGAAACCTGCTCAGCAACTTCATTTCCTGTGATGGTAACGATAGCACCAGCAAGTGGCTTTTGAGTTACACAATCAACAATGGTTCCATTTACATTTAAGTATTCTCGTACCACATGGAAAACCTCCAAGCAACATACTGATTCTCTATCCGAACTAATGTAGCCTTCGCGGCCCTCATCGTCTAGCGCTGTAAAGTAAATATCATCTTTAGCTGAATTGAATGGATAGCCCAGGTTAACTGGTTCCGACCAATCTACAAAATCACCAACAGCTTCATAAAAATCAAAACCTCCCAAACCAATTTTGCCATTACTGCTAAACAACAGCGTTTTATTAGCAGGCATATAGTAGGCTGCTTGTTCATCTTCACTAGTATTGATTTTACTACCCATATTAATGGCATTACCTACCGATCCATCGGGTCTTAAAAGTGCATACCATAAATCATAACCACCAAAACCTCCTGGTCTATCTGACGAGAATATCAAATATTTACCATCTCTACTTACTGAAGGTTGCTGAGAGTTGTAGCCATTTACGTTGATTTCGCCAGTCATTGACACAGGCGAACTCCAAGTATCTCCCTCTTTCCTACTGATATAAATATTACGCTTATCGTTTTCCTTGTTAGTTGCCCATGCGGTTAAAAACATCATCTGACCATTTGGATGGATGGTTGCCGCAGCGGTTTCCATCCTTTTAAGGTCGATATTGATTTTTTGAATGTTGATTTTTTGGCTAGCAGGATTTTCACCATCTATTGCGTAAATAGTGTTCACATAAGGAGTTGCTTTTTTAAACACCCTTACGCTCGCAGTGCTTCCTTCCAAGATCTGATTTTTACCTTCGGTACCGATAGGTCTTGATGAGGTAAAAATAAATCCAGAGTTGTTGCTAATGGCTGGAGCATAATTTGAACCTGCTTGATTAATATTGTTCATCAATCTGTTTACCCTAAGCAGTCTTGGATATTTCATTTCTGCCAATGCGTAGTTACAGGAAGCAATTTCCAATTTTGCTTTTGACACTAAATCATCATCTACTTTGTAACGGGCAATAAAACTTTCAAAGGATTTAACGGCTTCATCATACTTTAAGTTGGCCCTTAAACATTCTCCATACCAAAATTCACTTTGTGCATATTTTGGATTGGTAAACTTATTGGAAACTACATACCATTTTTCGGCATCCTTAAAGTTTTTGTACAACCTTAACGAAGTTGCTAATTGGTAAACCGCATATTCGTAATCGTCCTTTCTGGGACTGGTTTCTTTAATTTTTTGTTCGAAACCAAAGGGCACTACAAAGCCAGCACTATCTGGTGATATTTGAAGCATCCTTTTATAGTATTCGGCCGCAGCATAATATTCTTTGTTCAAGAAATAAACATCGGCAATACGCTTGGTGCTTGAACCCATTTGTGCTTTGGTTACGCTAGCCAAGCACAAAAAAACTGTTAATATTTTTAGAAATTTCATAGCTTAATTTTTTAAAGTCGAGGACAAAAGAAGTTAGGACCTACAATACCTTTTCTGCTGCTAAAGGAGATAGAAAGCTCCAGCCCTCCCTTACTGCCCGTTGCCCTGTTTAGTGCCGAGGTATTAAAGTCGTAGCTTACCCCAAAAACCATACTTTTAACATGGAAGCCCAAAAAAGCGATTGCTGCATCATTTACCCTATAATTGGTACCAAATAGCAAATCTGTTTGGGTGTTCAACATCATTTGACCATAAGCTCCAATCGCTACCTCATCGGCATTACCTTGTTTCAAGTACAATGCATTTGGGGTGATATCAAACATCTGGTTGATTTTTAACCTAGCTCCACCATGAGCAGTATACCTCATTGGAATTTTCGCATTACCTCCTATAAACTTATCCCTTGGTCTGTTAAGATGCGAAACAGATACCCCAGCAAAAACATTGATCTTTTTGTAATCGGCAGCATCAAAAAACATCACCCCTGTATTAATATCGGGCGCAGTAAAGTTTTGGGCTTCGAAATTTTCATTAAAGCCCAATCCGCCATCATAACCCACTGTAGGATTATATTGACTACCTAAAGTGATACGGGAAATATCAATACTTTTATTAATGATCCCCGCTTGCAATCCGAAATTGATGATCTTATCACCTGCCTGCCCAAAACGTATGCGATACGAAGCCGAAGCCAAAGCATTTAACTGATTATAATTTACGGATCCAGCTCTCTGGTTAATCACCATGCCGCCAAAGGCTAGGTTTTTGGAAGGGGCGGCATCAAACGACGCCCCTATAGTTAAATATCCATCATTTAAATTACTCCACTGCTGTTTAGCATTAATATTTGCTCGGTATGCCCCATCGGTTACCCCGGTTAAGCCCGGGTTTAACCATAATGGATTTGCATAATATTGAGAAAAATGTGGATCTATCTGTGCATATATATTATTTGCAATAACCGCTAACATGCCCATTACTGCAACTATTAGTTTTTTCATTTTCATTGGTGCCATTGTTTAAATAAAACCATGTTGTTTAATATGGGCGCTTATCTTAGTAGTGTAATTGATCCTTTAAAGGTTTTAGTTGCACCACTATTGAAAGTTACATCTATATAGTAGACGTATACACCTGTTGGCTGAGCCCTACCTCTATAGGTACCATCCCATCCCTGTAATATATTCTGAGATTCATAAATGAACTCGCCCCATTGGTTGTAGATTCGCATCCTAAACTTAGCTATGTGGTTTCCATAAGCCAGGAAGTAATCATTCTTACCATCATTGTTAGGGGTAAAAGTGTTAGGGATATAAAGCTCATCTTTAAATGGATCGTTGGTGGTGGCCGTTACCGCATTAGAGTTGGCGCTGGTTTGACAAGCAGACCCTGCCTTAGCTCTCACAATAATGCTTACACTTTGTCCTTGAGTTAGGCCCGCTACCGTATAACTATTTGTTGTTACGGCTGTCCATGTGTTTCCTCCATCTATTGATATTTCGTAACCAGTGGCACCCGCAATAGCGTTCCAATTAAATTGGATGCTGTTGGTGGTGATGGTTCCAACGGTTACTACAGGTGTTGCTAGTATTGGCAATACATTTACTATTACAGATGTTCTGCTACCGCTCACGCATCCTCCTGCTATACTCACTGCCTCTACATAGAAAGTGGTAGTGGTTGCTAAAGCTGAAGTGGTATAGCTGATGCCTTCATACAGTGAAGTACCACCAGTAGCCGTAGTATACCATCTGTAAGTTACTGCCGCATCAGGGTTATTTACGGTTAATACAGTGGTTGCTCCAGCGCAGATTAGACCACTGGCAGCAGTTACATTTGCTGGTGGATTTGGTGCCGAACCTACTTGTACATCTACCCTAGCTCTACCAGGAGAAGTACAACTACCCACACTAGCCTCTACATAATATGTGGCATTAGCCAATAAAGTTGGTGTTGTAAATACTGCACCGTTACCTACCGAAGCACCACCTGTTGGCAATGTATACCAAGTGTAAGTTACTCCAGCTACTGGACTACTCACCGATAAGGTTGCTGTGCCGCCACAAGTAGTTACGCTAGCAGAAACTACTACTGGTGTAACTGGCCTGTTGGTTACCGTTACCGTTACTTTTACTCTTGCTGATGCATTGGTACAGCCAACAGTACCCACTGCTTGTACATAATAGTCGGTACTTGCATTTAAGGTGCCCGTAGTATAAGACGTTCCAGTCCATAATAATGTACCTGCCACTGGACTATTGTACCATTCGTAAATTACTCCCGTTTGAGGGCTGGTTATGTTAAGTGTCGTTGTACTGTTATTACAAATACTGGTTCCCGCAGCATCTACTACCGGCGCTAAAGGAGCGGCAGTAACTATCACGGTAATGCTTGCTACACTTGAAGCATCATTTTCACATCTATTATCTCCTTTTACAGTTACATAATAGGTTTTATTAGCACTTAGCTGTGGCGTAATAAATGTTGGACCAACGTGAGCCACAATAGTAAGTGCCGTATTTTCATACCAAGTAAATACTGGGTTAGTTACGGTAGTACTCGTCGCAGAAAGTGTAGTGGTGCCGTTCACACAGATATTGGTGTTTCCAGTAAGCGTAACATCAGATGCTACCGCTTTTGGTTTAACCACTACCGTCACGATACGTGCATCAGCTGCTGGACTTTCACATCTATTATCACCTTTAACGGTTACATAATAAGTTTTGGTTGCATTTAATTGAGGCGTATTAAATGTTGCCCCAATGTTAGCAACAACTGTAAGCGTTGCATTTTCATACCAAGTAAATACTGGATTAGTAACCGTGGTGCTACTAGCAGTAAGAGTTACACTACCAGAACCACATATTTCGGTAGGTGCTGAAACAGATAGGTCTGCCGCTGTAGCAAATGGTTTAACCACCACACTTACTGTTTTGGCATCAGCTGGCAAGCTCTCGCATTTATTATCACCTCTTACAGTTACGTAATACATTTGACTTGCTACTAAAATTGGCGTAGTAAAGCTTGCGCCACTACCAGCAACTGTTGTTAAAGTAGCATCGCTATACCAAGTAAATACTGGATTGGTAATGGTAGTAGTGCTTGCCGTTAAGGTTACACTTCCAGGACCGCAACGTTCTGTGGTTGGCGATACTGTTAAATCTGCTCCAGTAGCTCTTGAGTTTACTGTTACAGTTACCGAACGTACATCTCCAGCTTGGTTCTCACATCTATTATCACCTTTTACAGTTACATAATAAGTTTTGTCGGCAGTTAAGTTACCAGTAACCAAGGTAGTTCCTATAAATACCACATTCGTTAGAGTGGCATTGTCGTACCAAGTAAATATTGGATTGGTTACTGTTGAACTTGTTGCCGTAAGTGAAGTACCACTATTAATACAAACACTTGTATTTCCGTTTACCGTAACATCAGCTGCTGTTGCAATTGGTTTTACGATTACGGTCACACTTTTTGCTTGTGATGCTGGACTTTCACATCTGTTGTCACCTTTTACAGTTACGTAAAAAGTTTGAGTTGAGGTTAAGTTAGGACTATAGGTTGCGCCTGTAAATACTGGCGTAGTTAAATTTGAATCGCTATACCAAGTAAATATCGGATTAATTACTGTGCTACTGCTAGCCGTAAGGTTCACAGTTCCTGTGCCACAAAGCTCTATGGTTGGCGGCACCATTAAATCAGCACCAGTAGCTGGTGGATTGATGTTGATGGTCACCTGTTTAGCATCTAAAATACCATTTTCACATTTGTTATCACCTGATACTGTTACATAATAGGTAGTAGTTGCGGTGAGTTGTGGCGTAGTAAATGTTGCCCCTGTTTGTTCTAATACGGTTAAAGCGGCATTAGAGTACCATTTAAATACAGGATTAGTTACGGTAGTACTACTAGCCGTTAACACTGCAGAAGTAGACACACATACATTAGGACCGCCTGACACCTGAATATCTGAAGCCAAGGCTCTTTCTCCAACAGTGATTGAAATTGAAGTACGGTTTCCATTTGCACAAGAATTACCATTAACGGCTTCTACCAAGAAAGTATGAATACCCACTGGCAAATTTGCTGGAGTAGTGTAGGTAGCACTATTTAAAGCTACCGCTATTCCGTTAGCGTACCAGTTATAAGTTACCCCAGCAACTTGATTTACACCTAAAGTTGCAGCAGTACCAAAACATACCGTGGTTGGGTTGCCAGCCAGTGGTGTTGGTGGTGCAGGCGTTGGCAATATGGTTACTTGAACTGGCGTACCAGCACTCTCACAGCCACTTACTACCGCCCTAACATTATAATTGTAGGTACCTGCAACCAAAGTGGTTGGTGTAGCGTAAGTAGCTCCATCTGCCAGATACGTGTTACCCAAATACCACCTGTAAGTGATGCCCGATACAGGATTTTTAACACTTAATAAAGCCGAACTGCCTTCGCAGGCATTTGCAGTAGCTGCCTCCACTTGTGGTGCCACTGCTATCCTTTGAACATAGTTAAGATCTACCGAAGTAAATGCACTTACCACACCAGAGTTTAAGCGGAGTTCTACGCCAGTAAATGGTTGTGTAGGCACAAAGGTTAAAGTAGCGGCACTGCCATCACTTAATATTTCTAAATTGATTAATGGGTTATTGGCTACCATCGCATCATTATTACTGGTGCTACCGTTGTAGGTTAACACACTGATAGATGGTACTACCGCTAGCGACAATAGTTTGCTTGGTGAAGTGATGCGAACTTTTACCGTATCGCCCACATTAGATGCCGAGCTAAAACCTACCCTATGGTAAACGTAAGCCCCTAATGCACCCACTGGCATTACCAATGAAGAACCACTTTCTGCATTATTATCAACTGCTAAACTTCTGTTAAACACGCCTGCCAGTAAAGCTACGCCAGATACACCAGCATCGATATCAACCGTTGCCGACACACATGGCACAGGACTGGTTCCATCTGCTGTTACCGTTACGGTAACGGGCACTTTATTTGATTTACAGCCGCCTAGCACTTCCGCTTCTGCATAGAAAGTATACGTACCAACTGCTAAGGCCTGGGTTAAATAAGTGTTACTATTCGCTTGAAGCAATGTAGTATTATCTGCAGCATACCAATTAATTATGGCATTAGCTGTACTAGAGGTTGCCGATAATAATGCTCTCGAATTAGCTCTAATGGTTACATTAGGTGTGTTGATAATTGGTAGGTCTAATTGACCAGCATTTACATTTACAGCAGTTGCTGCCGATAACAATCCGCAGGCATCTTCTATTCTAACTTTGTAGGTAGCTGGACCAGTAACGTTGGTTACGGTATAAGTAGTACCATTAGCTAAGAATGTATCAGCATTATCATACCATTTATAGGTGTAACCAGCGATTGGATTTCTGATTTGCAACACAGCGTTACCACCTGGACAGGTCGTGATGTTATTGGCTAATACTTCTGGATCAGGAGGTACAAGTGATACTTTTACATTTACGACTGCTCTTGCGCTTTCACAACTAGTGCCCGAAGATGCCGTTACATAAAACTTAGTATCTGCAGTAATTGGTGTTAGTGAAGTAAAGGTTACTCCACTAGCCTGATAAACACCTGCTTCATTATACCACCTGTACGTTAAACCTTTGTCTTGAACACTCAATACCGCATTTTGACCATCGCAAACCTCAACATTTGCGCTGGTAACAGTTGGAGCAGACACCACCTGCTGCGCATAATTCACGTTAATTGAGTTTAATGCGGCAACGATACCTCCGTTAATACGTACCTCAACTTGGTTAAAAATTTGTGCTGGTACAAAGGTAAGTAATGCTTGAGAGCCTCCACTTAAAAGTTCTAAATTAATGAGCGAGTTATTTAGATTGATGAGGTCATTGTTTGAAGTTCCGTTTCTCAAGGTAGATAGTTGTACTGAACCCAATAGGTTTAATGAAAGTAAACGTCCTGGTGAGCTAATCAATACCCTAACAGTGTCGCCAACGATACTTTCGCTAGGGAATGTTAAACGTTGATAAACATACGCACCCAGGGCGCCTACCGGCAATGATAAAGTTGAGCCAGTCTGTGTGTCGTTATCTATTGCCAAGCCTGGATTAGAAACTCCAGCGAGCAGCGCCACACCGTTTACACCATTTTCCTCGGCAATTGGCGAAACACATGGAGTTGGTGTTGGCGTGCCATTATTAACAGTAATGGTAATCAATACCCTTGATGGCGAAACACAGCCAGTTACATTTGATCTGGCTTCAACGTAATAAGAGGTCGTTGCATTTAGTGGTGGGGTTACAAAAGTTGCTCCTGTATAAATAGGAGTTGCTGCCGTAGGCGATGTAAACCAGTTAAAGTCTACATTAGTTTCGCTTGAGCTAGCGGTAATGACTACTGTTTGACCAGCAGTTATGGTAGAAACTGAAGCTTGAACTTGAGGCAATATTGGGCGAGGATTGACAATTACTTGAATAGATCCTCTGCTTGAGCTGGTACAGCCTTGTTGTGTGGCTTCAACATAATAAGTTTTATTTGCAGTTACATTAGAAACAGTATAGGTAGCACCTGTAAAGATTTCGGTTCCGCCAGTTGGTGTTTCATACCATTTATATGTAATGGCAGGATTTGGATTCTCTACAGCTAAAGTAACTGGAGAACCTTGACAAGCCGTAATGGATGGCACTGCAAAAGTAGGTACATTAAGCAATGGCACAACATTTACCACTACCGGTATACGCTCTCCATTTGGACATCCATTCCTTGAAACTTCAATGTAATACGTAGTTGAGGCCGTAAGGTTTGGTGTGGTATATGAAGGTGTAGTTGCAAAAGCAGTTCCTCCAGTTGCCGCAGTAAACCAAGCAATTTGTGTATTACCGTTTGCAACAGCATTAATGGTAGCACTGCTATTGTAACAAATGGTTTGACCATTACCTGTGATTGTTGGGTTAGGGTATACAATTTGTGCACCATAAATATCGAGGCTACTAAGAGCGGCAACAACTGCTTGAAAACGAACCTCTACTCTATCAAATTCAGCTCCTGCCGCAAATGTAGCCTCAAATCTATTTCCTCCTAGCAGTTGTAAATAAACTAGTGAGGAGTTTAGCTGAAGTGTTCTCACTACAGCATTATTTTTCATGATGTTTACTGTAATTCCACCCAGTACTGATAAATCTAGCAAACCAGTTGGCGTGGCTAGGTCTAAACGAATACTATCGGTAGCTAATCCTCCCGTAGATGGGAAAATTAGTTGTTGAAAACCTGTAGCTCCAACACCTACAGACAAAGTAATGCGGGTAAAGTTATTTTTATCAGCATCTACTGAGTTGCCTGGATTGGCCACATTACAAAGCACACATAGCAATCCTGTGGTACCACTCGTTTGTGCATTAGCACTAATACAATCAGGACTAACACCACCCGTAATTACTGTTACCACTACCGGCGTTCTTACTGTACTGGCACAGCCTTGGGCGCTTACCGCTTCTGCATAAAAAGTAGTCGTTACCGCCAAATTACCAGTAGTATATTCCTCACCTGTTGCTAAAACTGTACCGCCAGTAGGTTGTGAATACCATCTAACGGTATTACCTGCATCAACCGATGCTTTAACTGTGGTGCTTTGGTTGGCATTTATGGTTTGGTTATTCGTTAATATTACCGCTGCGTTTGGTGCTGGGTTTGCGGTTACATTCACCGCTGTACGAGCACTTACCGCTGTACCAGAAACAGCTTCTACATAGAATACGGTATTAGAAGTAATGTTGCCTGTTGTAAAGCTGCCAGTGTTGGTTGCTAAAGGAGTACTACCACTTGCACCATACCAATTGTAAGTTACACCAGCTTGGGTATTAGTTACTGTTAAGGTAGTGGTTGTACCACTACAAGCCGTAACTGCTGCTACCACCGGTGCGGTTACATTCACCTTAATTTGGTAGTTGGTTGTTACCGTGTTAGAAGCAGCATCAGTTACCTTAACGGAGAAAGTATAGGTACCACCAGTGGTTGGTGTGCCTGTTAACGCCCTTGTGGTAGTATTAAAACTCAACCCTGCAGGTAAATTCAAAGCCTCGTAAACATATGGCCCTGTACCCCCACTTACGGCAGGCAATGTTTGCGTTGGATACGCTGTGCCTACTGTTCCATCAGGTAAAGTTGCGGTAGCTAAAGTTAAAGCTCCATTTACTTTCAAGGCGTAAGTATTAGTGGCTAGTCTTCCTTCCGAATCGGTTACCGTTAAGGTAATGGTAAAATTACCTGCACCTGTTGGTGTTCCAGTTATTTGCCTAGTAGTTGGATTAAAAATTAATCCTGCAGGTACATTAGTAGCCACATAAGTATATGGTCCCACTCCTCCTGTGGCTGCAGGTAAAGTTTCAGTCGCATAAACTACGCCCACTGTTCCGTCGGCCAAAGTTTTGTTGGCAATGGCCAGTGGTGCAACCACCTTAATAGTATAGCTATTGTTTGCCGTTACGTTAGCCGCATCGGTCACTTGTACATTCACCGTAAAAGTACCCGTTGTGGTAGGAGTTCCCGTGATTTCTCGAGTTGTGGCATTAAATGTTATTCCTGGAGGCAAATTAGTAGCTACATAAGTATACGGCGTAGTACCTCCCGTTGCCGCAGGAATTAATTGTGTTGGGTAACTTACTCCTACCGTACCGTCAACCAAGGAAGCATTTGGCAAAACCAATGCATTTTTAATGTTGATGGCGTAATTCATACTCGCACTGTTACCATCAGCATCGCTAACGTTAATCGTAACTACGTATGGTCCAGCTACGGTAGGCGTTCCTGTAATTTCTCTGGTTGTGGAATTAAAACTTAATCCTGGAGGCAGGTTAACAGCTGTATAAGTATATGGCGTTGTACCTCCAGTAGCAGGCGGAATCACCTGTGTTGGGTAGCCTACTGCTACGGTACCGTCTGGCAAGTTAGCCGCAGTAAGTGTTAAGGTATTTGTAATTAAAAGCGTTTGCGGTGTGGTTACACTGCAACCTTTGCTATCGGTCAGGGTGACTGAAAAATTATAGGTTCCAGCTTGGGTAGGTACTCCTCCCAACAATCCTGCGCTACTTAAAGTTAAACCAGCTGGAAGTGTACTACCAGTGGCTAGCGTATAAGTATAAATTGGAGTGCCCCCAGTTGCAGCTACAAGTTGTTTGGTATAAGCTGTTCCAACCGTACCATTAGCAAATGTAGTGGCGGCAAAAGTAATTTGAGGATTTACGGTTACCGTTACGGGAACCCTTACCGATTCAGTTGCACAACCTATTTGCCTAGCGGCAACATAATAAGTTTTATTGGCTATTAGTTGTGGAGTAGTATAAGTTCCATTATAGGGAGTAGTTGCTAATGCAGTTCCGCCTTCCAAAGCTTCGTACCATAACAATTCATTGGTAGCTGCCGTGGTAGCGCCCAAAACAGCGGTAGTATTGTAGCAAATATTTAAACTGTTAGATAAAGGTGCCGTAAATGTTGGCCTTGGTGCCGAACGGGTTACTTCGTGAATATTTAAAGATTGCGTTAAAGAAATATTTAACAATGCAGACAAGGTCACTTTTACCCTATCGAAAGAAACATTGGGTGAAAATGGGATCGTAACTGGCTGACCACTATTTAGCAATCCGAGCAAATCCAGATTAAGCAGGCCCGCGACACCTGTTCGGGTATAAACCAGTGTATTGCCGTTATAGGCTTCCACCGTAATGTTCCCTAATAAACCCACATTGGCTAATGCTTGTGATACGCTTAACCTAATGTTAAGCTCATCACCCGCCCTTGAGGGAGAATTGAAATAAATGTTTTGGCTAATGGTACCAGCCGCGGCAATAAGTCCTAAGCTGATATTAGAAGAGGTAGTAGGATCACCATCTATGGCATTTTGAATATTGGTTACCCCAGCCCCGCCTAAACCTAGCAAGCTTAAAGTTGCACCCGTACCTTCATAGTCGGTAGCAAATGGCGGATCGCAATTACCAGTTCCAGAAACATGGAAGGCATTAAACACCCTAATTTCATTAGTGGTGCCCAATATAAGTGCCGAGGTGATGTCCTTAATGAACACACTACGATACTCAACCGTTGGGGTAACGGCCAAATAGTAGTTAGCTTGAGCATCTCGCACCAATTTTATATTAGTGGTAGAGAAAGCCGCATTACTTGAGCCCGTGAGAACCGTAGAACCACTTGCGTCTCTGGCACCCACCGTAAAATAATGATTGCCAAGCACCACAGTTCCCAAAACACTGGCTAAACTAGATCCTAAATTACCTCCCAACAGAGCGTTGAGCAGCGTTTGGTCATAGCCAATTTTAATAAATGTGGTTTGGTTAGCGGGTACGTTTTGCGCAAAAGTTAACTGCAGCTCACCGCTATAAGCGCCAATGCCTACTAGCACGCCGCCCGAAGATTTTACGGTAGCATAGTCACTATTATCTAGCGTGGCATTGTCCTTATTGTCCACTTGATTAGAAATGACCGTTGCCTGATTCGCAAAAATCTTAGTTTGAGCATACGAAGCGCTGGATAAGAGCGTTATTAGGTAGAAGTGCAAAAAAAAGACCAACCATTGAGCCCTTCTTGCTGACTGAGTAGAGGTTACTTCCATAAGCCTGGGGAGTTTTTGATAATGTTAATTCGAAAACAATATTAATTACGTATTGCCCCTTTTCGGCTGTTCATTTCATTCATCTATTGTTCAGATAGACTTTATCGTTGTTCATTTTGTTCCTTTTTAAAAAGTGGAAAACACTAGTGATTTTTGAATGTTATAACCTGCTTTAGCGTTAACAATATGATGGAAATGATAGCACTTAAACGAATGTTTGTTCAATTTTTTTCTCTAAAGAGAAATCTAATTTGTTTTTTTAGTATTTTAGTGAATACTATAATATAAAGCTCTCTCTCATGCCTCAAACAATTATCTTAGATAAAATCAGGCGACTAATTTTATTAAAAACTGGCATAAAAACGATCAGTCCATCCGATTGTCGTTCAATTTCATCATCAATACAAAAAGAAACCCTAAAAAACATAAGCGAAACCACTTTAAAACGACTATTTGGCTTTGCTGAGGTGAAAAATAAGTTTTCCAAATACACCATTAATGCACTGTTAGAATATGTAGAAAAAAACGGCAACTATACGCTGATTGAACGAGAACTTTTACATCAAACTGGTATTAATGAAAAGTTTTCGAACATACAAGCTAATGCGACAGATATCAGTCTTAGCACGCTAAAAGCCATTAAAAGTAGAAGTACAGTCCCCTATCACTTTACCTCACCCAGATCTTTTGCACGTTTAGATTTCGAATATTTTTACGATAGCAATTACAGTTTTACGGCTTTCGTTTCGCAAGCGGGTTACGGCAAAAGTATTTTATTGAGCCATCTTGTTCAAAATTTATTTTTAGACCAAGACGCAAAATATAGCAAGGACACAATCTTATTTGTTAGTGCCAGAGATATTTTCGACGACCAAAATGAATATTCAAATGTTGAAAATAGAATTAAGGCTAAAATTGGAGTAAATGCCCGTACTAATTTAATTACCTATTTCAAGGAAAAGCATGAAAAATCAGGCAGTAAACTGGTCATTATTATTGATGGTTTTTCGGATTTGGTAACCAATAAGGTTTCTAAACCGATCATTTTCGATAAATTAATTAACCTCATTTCCTTTGTTGAAGACGAAAGCTTTATCAAAATAGCTTTTGGCATGCGCTCTACCATGTGGAGCAGGTTTTACGACCAAATTAAAAACATGTCGTTCATCAAGAAAAAGTGGTTCACAGGGACTTATTTCAGCCTCAAACACCACTCTAATATTCCTCCCCTAGCCACCGAAGAAGTGGAGGAAATTCTAAAAAAAATTGATCCTAATCGCTCCAAAGAAATTGATCCTTCCTTTAAAGCCAAACTCAAATATCCCTTTTATATCCAATGGTATTATTTACTTAAAGAGGAATTTCCAAACTTTGATTTTTTCACCAATATTCTTTCATTTGAAATTGTAGATCGATTTATTCACGAGAAGATATATAATGCATCTTATGCTACGGAGAAAGTACTCTTTTGTAAAAAACTGATACAGTTGAGCGACTACGGAAAGGGTCGACAAGCTGTTGCAAAATCAATGTTCATTGCTGATCTTGCTAATTTCAAAAATGCGTACATGGAGCTACTAGCTGATGGCATACTCATGGAGGAAAAGTTGGAAGAAGATGGCTTTGTAACCGATTTAGTAAGGTTTGTACATCCTCATGTGTTTGAATATTTTCTTTTCGTAGAATTGCTGCATTCTGCAAATAACCAAATGAACAACGCCTTTTTCGAAAGCGTTAACGAAAAATATGCAGGTAATCCTACCAAGTTTCAAATTTTGCAATGGTCGGCAAGGCTGTTAATTATCAAAGGAGAATTTAATGCCTTAAATAGTTTGTTAAAGCTTAAGCTTAGCAACTACGAAAAAACCTACTTGATTTACTTCATTGCAGAAAATTTAAACTATCGACAACGTAAGCAGCCTTTGCTGGCTGCCTATTTGGAAGAAGAGGAGCTGCATCAAATGATGATGGAAAATATTATCCATTTTGATTTTGCCGACTCTTGTTATAAAGATGCGGTTGCTTCGCTGTTAAGCATTTCACGCAATGATAAGTATTCTTATATCTATCAAGTAATTTTATCCATTTATGATTGTTTTGCTTTTAATAAGGATCAACTGAAACAACGGATAAGAGCCATGCAAATCTTGTCTTTTAAAGGGGAAGGCTTTATCATTAATCCATTAGAAATTTTAAAGAGTATACAAGCCTCATTAGCTGGCGAAAGCTGCAAGAATGACACTTTGGAAGCAGAAATAGAAACTTTCAAACAAGGAGATACCATCTCCGGCTCCAATTCGGAAACCTTGCCTGATTTTAGGGAAATGCTTTCCTTTATCCTGATAAGATTGTACAACAGTTTCCTTGGAGATCGTAGCGAGGCCATGCGAATATTAAATGCTATGGTGTGTTACTTCCCTAAAATGATGTTTTCTGATAGCATCGCTTCAGCTTATTTGTTCAGCATGATGGCCTTTGTAAGGGCTTTGGCTCAGCTAGAGAATGAACAAAAGGGTTTGACCGAAAAAATTAGCGTTAAAATTTTCCATATCCACTCCATTGGAAATTCTACGCCGTATATTCAAACGGTTTATTTAGCCTCAAAAGCTTATGAGGCCAAGAATAGCAAAGATTATAACACCGCTATTATTTGCGCCGAAAAGTGCTTAGAAACTTACAAACGCAATAATTTATCCCTCCACCAAACCTTGATGTACAATTTGCTGATCGGTATTTATGATGAGATGGATAATTATGAAAAGAAGAACGATTATATGCACCAAAAACTAAGCTTAATTGACCAGAAAAAGGTGGATGCCTCCATTTTCCATAATATCAAATGACCTATTTACAATGGCAGAGAAAACCAAAAAGTACTGCCTTTGCCCAATTCACTTTCTACCCAAATATGACCTTGATGGCGTGAAATGATCTCGTGAGAAAGATATAGACCGATGCCCAAACCAGAAATATTTGGAGTAGCTTCTTCTATTCTATAAAAACGAGAAAACAAGTTGTTAATTTTATCTTCTGCAATGCCTAAACCATTATCTGTAACGGCTACCATTGCTTTATCTGCTTGCTGTATCATCTTTACCTCTACTTTGTTAGCCCCTGGCGAGTATTTAATTGCATTACTCAACAAATTTATCACCACTTGCTCTATCCGCTGACTATCACCATTAACCATACAAGTTTCAGGTGCTTCGGCCAGGATAATTTCGTACGATTCGGTAGAATTTCTAATTAAATCAATGGCTTCTTCAACCACTTCTTTCAGATCGAAATCAACAACGGTGAGCTTTAATTTACCCGCTTCTATTTTAGATACATCCAAAAGATCGTTTACCAAAGAAGTTAACTTTCTAACCTGCATGGACGCTTTTCCGAGAAATTTTTGTGCATTTAAATCCTTCACCAAGCGATTAAGAATTTGAAGATAACCGTTGATGCTGGCCAAGGGCGTCTTTAGCTCGTGACTGGCCAAACCAATAAATTCATCTTTTTTATCATTGAGTTCGCGTACTTTCTCATACAGCATGGCATTATCAACACCAATGGCCGCTTGCGCAGCAATCGCAATCACAAGGCTTTCATGTTCTGCGGTAAATACACCAGCCGCTGGATGCCCAAAAAACAAACCACCAATCACCCTACCCGATCGCGAGATTACTGGAACAGTTAAATAACTGACTACAGGCAAATGCCCTTCAGGCATTCCGTGATGAGGGTGATTTTTTCCATAACGAGCATCTTTAGTCACATCATCAATTCTTACTACGCCTTCGCCCGAAAACGTTGGATGAAAAAGAGCCGTGTGCCTTGGCATACCAAACTTTTCAAAGGCTTCTCGTGGTGCTCCTGAAAGAGTGTATAACAAATAAGACTCGCCATTCTCATCGGTTTTATTATAGAAAAATGCTCCAAATTTGGCACCAGTTAATCGAGTAGTGGCATCGGTTACTTTTTGTAGGATACTGTTAAGATCTAGTTCTTCCGCAATGGTTTCACTAATCATATTCAGTACCTCCAAGCGTTGCGTGTACCGTCTACTCACCTCTTTTACTTCTACTTGGGCACTGATATCCCTTGCTATCTTAGAAGCTCCGATCACCCTTCCCTTCTCGTCTACGATGGGCGATACCGTAATAGAAAGAAATACTTCTGCACCATTTTTAGCTTTCCTTACGGTATCAAAATGATCTACTTTATTTCCTTTTTTTATCCTTGAAATGATAAAAGCCTCTTCTGATAGCCTATTTTCTGGAATAATCAAAGAGATGTGCTGTCCAATGGCTTCTTCGGAAGTATAACCAAACATTCGCTCTGCCGAGGCGTTCCAGCTGGTAATTGTACCGTCCAATTGCTTACTGATAATGATATCATCAGAAGAATCAACAATTGCCGCTAACCTTGCCTGTTTTTCAAATACGATACGCGATCTTAGCTCTGAATATTTCTGTTCAGTCACATCTAATACCGAACCTATAAAACGAGAACCTTTGTTTCGCTCATCGTGATATACCTTACCCTTTGCTCTTACCCATCTTAGTTTTTCATCATCAGCCCCCAGTGTTCTATAAATTACATCATACTCGCCATTGCCATCATTTTTATGAATAACATCGTCTATAGCAGATAATACCCTGTCTCTATCTTCTAAATGCAAGCCTTGAACGAAATCTCTGTCATAATCTATCGGGCGATCATCTTTGATACCAAATAGTTCACGACAGCGGGCATCCCATTCTAATTTTCCCGTAGATAAGTCCATGTCGAAAGTACCTAGTTCAGCAGCCTCCTTAGCTAAGCTTACTTGTTTGTATAAGCGTTCCAGCTCTTTACGTGCATTTACCTGTGCCGTAACATCTATAGAAATGGCTAAAATACCAAGTACTTCACCATTGCCGCCTCTGTAAGGCTGACACACGAAGTTTTGATATACTTTTTCGGAATTCCCATGACGTTGTATTTTTAATGGGCGCTCGGTGGCATGATAAGATTCTCCTGTAAGATAAACCTTAACGATGGCTTCTTCTAAATCTGGTTCTCTAGCTTCAGGAAGTATCTCAAAAACAGGTCTTCCTATCACTTCTTCTTCGGTTCTATCCCAAATATGTAGCATGGCAGCATTGGCCGATGCTACTTTAAATAAGGGACCTAAAAATAGACACATGGCCACAGGTGCCTGTAAAATCATATTTTTAAAGTTCTTCTCGCTAAACTCTATTTGTTGTTTTGCGGTTACCAAATCGGTAACGTCTGCAGCCGTATTCATAATGCCGTAAACATTTCCCTCTTGGTTGTATAAAGGAGTGAAACTATAATTGAAATAAAAGGTAGTGAGCTTGCCATGTATGACAATATCTACCTTTTGATTACGGGCATGAAAAGCCTTTCCGGTATTGAATACAGTATCTAACTGGGAATAAATCAATTGTTCTTCCAGCTCTGGCAATATTTCACGATAGGTTTTGCCAATCACATTGCCTCCTTTACCCCAAACTTCAATAATGGCTCGGTTAGCTTGTACAATTCTCATCTCCCGCCCCACATAAACACCAATTGGAAAAGGTGCGCTGGCTACTATTTGATGTAGTAAATGCGCAGAAGATAAATCTGCTTTTGTATTGGCTGACTGATATTGATAATCGCAAATCCCTAAAATACCACTAATATTTCCTGCAAAATCTCTAATTGGGCTCAAATTGGCATTCAGCTGCTTTATGTAAGTGGTTTCTCCCTGAAAAACAGTTTCCAAATCTGCTTTTAAGCTTGGCCATGTGAGCGAACAAGACGCTCCTATTGGCGGAATTTCTACTGCTCCTGCCGTACTTTTAAAGGCATCGTTACAAAAAAACAGGTGGTTACTGCCCCAACAAACAAAAGCTGGACTGGCATTGGCCAAAATCAAACCTAACGATTGTTTTAGCGGATCTGGCCAGCTGCTAGGATGGCCTATTATAGAATGAGTCCAATCAGCAGTTAGAATAAAACCAGTTGTAATACCCCCTCCTTGGAGAAAAGCAAGTTCTGCAGAGTATACAGGCGAAATTGGCATGGGCGCTTTTTTAGGGTAACAATAATAAAAGACTAATATTAATATTAGTGGTCGAGAAAATTATTTTAGATGCAACAGTTCGTTTGCCAAAGCTAATAAATCGTCGAATTCAAATGGTTTGGCCAAAAAACGATCGGCACCTGCCCTGGCAGCTATATCCTTTACATCGTTATTTGCCGACACGTAAATTACAGGGATATCTTTCAAATCCTCATGGTTTTTTAAACGCTGAACGGCAACTTCTCCCCCTGTACTAGGTATCCAATTGTCCATTAATATTAGGTCTGGAGAAATGGCCTGAACCTTTTCCACCACTTGATCACAGTCTTGAAAGGTTTGGACATCAAATCCCTCATCTTCAAACAGAAAACGAAAAATATTCAACAGATCTTGGTCATCATCAAATACCGCTACCAATTTCGATTTTCTTTCCATATCACCTCATTTAGATTAACTCAAATAAAGCGATTTTATCTTTTAAAAACAATGGCTACACTTAAATCGAAAGCCACAGATGCCCAAATCTATCTCTTTACCAATTGTTTTTACCTATAGTGACAAAAAAGCCACCGATGCACAGATTAGTTTTGTGTGCATTGGTGGCGTATAAAATTGTTAGGCTACTAAAAATACGATTTTAACGTTCTACCAATTCTTTAACGGTATCTCCATAATGATCAACATGTTGCCCTTCCATTTTTAACAGCTTACTCCATCTTCTGAAAGTATTCACAAATACAATAAGCATTAATATCATTGCCAAAGCAGCCAGCGAGGCCAATAGATATTGTTGTTTTGGTAGATAGACGTTTACCACCTGTTCATAGCCTGCCCAAAACGTGATGACTGCCATAAAAACACCCGGAATGGCCGAGCATAAAGCATACTTTTTACGGTTCATCCTTATCAGCATTGTGGTACAAACAATTAAACCACAAGCTGCCAATAACTGGTTACTAATACCAAACAAAGGCCAAATGCTGCTCACATTTCCTGTATATACCAAATATCCCCAAGAGAAGGTAAAGATTAAACTACTGATGATGATGCCAGGCATCCAATTTTTATCATTGAATTTAGGGATCACATTTCCTAACATTTCTTGTAGGAAGAAGCGTCCTACCCTTGTACCTGCGTCAATAGCGGTAAGGATAAACACGGCTTCAAACATAATGGCAAAATTGTACCAATAGGCCATCACATCATCCATAAAAGGAATTTTATTAAAAATATGCGCCATTCCAACCGCTAAAGATACTGCACCACCAGTTCGTCCATAAAGGTCTACTCCTATCTTTTCGCTGAAATGAGCAAGATCTACTGGATGCAAACCAGGATTTTGAGCGATAAAGGAATCATATAGTTCCTTGGGCGTATTGATCGCGAAATAATCACCTGGTACTAGTGTACAAGCAGCAATTAAAGCCATTAAGGCTACAAAACCTTCTACCAGCATGGCACCATACCCCACAAAAAGAATTTCCTTTTCATTGTTCAGCATTTTTGGGGTAGTTCCTGTAGCAATTACCGCATGGAAACCAGAAATGGCTCCGCAGGCTATTACAATAAAAATAAATGGCAACACGGGGCCTCCAATGATTGGACCTCCACCTTTCACAAATTCAGTAATGGCAGGCATCTGCAAGGTTGGGTGCACAAAGATGACCCCAACGGCCAACATTAAAATAGTTCCTATTTTGAGGTAGGTTGACAAATAATCTCTCGGCACCAACAGCAACCATACGGGCAATACCGAGGCCAAAAATCCATAAACGGTGATGGAAATAGAAATGGTTTTGATATTCCAGTGAAAAATATCGCTAATTTCTTTGATCTGCATTAAATTATGTCCACCAATGATACTAGCAATTAACAATACCCCGCCAATGATACTGGCCAAAGTGACACTGTTCTTGCGATAGCGCATAATGAGCCCCATAATGACCGCAATAGGCATGGTGGCAATCACCGTAAATAGCGACCATGAAGCTTCATGCATGGCACTGATACAGGCTAGGGATAGTCCCGCCAAGGTGAGGATTAGAATGAATAAAATGGCAAATCCTGCAATTACGCCAGTACCTTTTCCGATTTCCTTACTGGCAATAGTGGCCAAACTTTGCCCTTTATGACGTACCGAAGCAAATAGCACCACCATGTCGTGCACACCTCCACCTAGTACACAGCCGATCAATATCCATAGGGTTCCAGGCAAGTAGCCGAATTGCGCCGCTAGCACCGGCCCTACCAGTGGTCCTGCAGCAGCAATGGCCGCAAAGTGATGACCAAAAAGCACATTCTTGTTGGTGGCTACATAATCTTTACCATCGGCAAATTCAATGGCTGGCGTAACATTGCCTGCATTGAGCTTTAGCACTTTGTTGGCCATAAAAATACCATAGAAACGGTAAGCAATGGCAAAAACCAACAGGGCAACAAATACTAAAGTGAGCGCATTAACGCCGTTCAAAAATTCCATAAACGTGTTTTATTTTGATTTGATTTTAAACAAGCAGTTGGGGGTTTGCCGCTAAACTTTCTTGGCTACAATAGCCAATAACGAAGGTAATCATTCAAATCGAAATAGAAATTAAAATTTATTAATTTCTTCATATTATTATTTAAATTTTATTTTTAACAACATGTAAGAATCTGTTTTAAAAATAGTTAAACACATTAAAGCGATAATAAAGATGAGGTGCTAGTTTGCAACAGGTCTCTTTGGATAGACTTACGAAGTTTTTGAAACTTCGTAAGTCTTAAAGTGCTGAAACCTTGCCGTTTTTTAAAACCTGCAAGGTTTTGAGACTATCTTTTAAACATATGTAGAGAGAAGATGGGATTCATGTCGACTCGTCATTTCGAGTGTAACCGAGAAATTTTTTAAAATAGTAAATGAAATTACAAGTTCAAAGATCTCTCCATTACAGTCGAGATGACGATATCGGTTACGACATAGATGTCGGTGTAGGAACCGAATGAACCGATGAATAAATAAACCTCGTAGGTTTTTGAAACCTACGAGGTTTTGAGACGTTGTTGTTTAAAAAGATCTCTTTCCCGAAAGATCGAGAGATAATGGTATAGAAGCGGAATGGACTAACTAACAGTTAACCAATCAAACAAATCATCGATTAACCAAACCTACTTTTTAAACGCTACTACAGCTTGCTTAAAAGTCTTTTTTAGAATTGCGATATTAAACAGATGAACCTACAAATTAATCAAGCTTAAAGCTCCGACACCCAAGTTTCTTTAGGCCAAGATTGATCAGGAGTAGCCATTGCTTCAAAAACCAATTCGCCACCGTTATTGATCTCTTCCTGCGTAAGGTAATTCCTGTTCAACATTTTACCGTTTAATTTCACCGACTTGATGTATTTATTTTTGTCAGAGAAATCATTCACCGTAATTTTTAAGGCTTTACCTTTTTGGGGATGAATGGTAACCGTGCTAAACAAGGGTACATTAAGGTAATAAATAGGCGATCCTGGACATGCGGGCATGATACCACAAGCCGTAAGTACAAACCATCCCGACATTGCTCCAGCATCGTCGTCCATGGTGCGGATGTAAGCTTTGGGCGTGTTTTTATAAACCACATCTACAAAGGGATCAATGCCTTTACTGTTGTCGTTAAAATAATATTGAACCACTGTATCCACCGCAAAACGGTGCATCAACTCTTGTGTTTTCCATGCCTGCGGTGTAAAGCTGTACATGGATGGCACCTGCAAATCTGGTTCGTTGGCATGGTTGTATTTGTCTTCCTCAAAAAACTGATCGAGTTGTTTCAGGTATTGATCCATACCTCCCATTAAGCCAATAAGGCCTTTATTGTCAAAAGGAGCAAACCAACGATATTGCCATATGGTCCCTTGATAAAGTCCCCTAGCCTGTACCTTATCTACATCAGGCTTGGTGATATCTTTAAAATCCTTATTCCAATAGGTTTTGTATTCCGAAGCTTTTTGACGGTATTTCTCACTCAATTCCTTTTTACCAATAATGTTTAATATTTCGGCCAATGCCCAAGTATCATAGCTGGATTCCAAAGCTTTGTCTGGTTTAGAAAAATCCAAGTGATCTACTTCGCTGATCAGTGAATCGGCTATTTTATTAAAATCTACGGGATAACCTTTTCGGTACGAATCCAATAACACGACAATGGTATGTTCGGTACGTACGGTATTGCTCGGCTCGTTTTGAGAGGCATAATCCTTTTTGCCTGCTTCATACAAATGTGCCAACGAGCTTACCATATCCTGATATTGCGTGGGCCAGCCGATAGAAAGTAAAGGCAATTGGGTGCGGTAATTATCCCAAATGGCCCAGCCGTTATAACGTTTACTGCTCTCTTTTTTGATAGTACCATCGGTTGCCCTAAAAGTACCGTCATTTTCAGAAATGTTGTATGGCGATTGCAAAGTACGGTACAACAAGGAGTAAAACAGTTTAGATCGCTCTGCATTACCGCTAACATTAATTTTGCCCAAAGCTTCGTTCCAAGCTTGGTGCGACTGTTGTTTCAATACGTCAAAACCCGTTTCTTGAATAGCAGCTTTGGCATAGGCCTCACTCACTGAAGACAAGCCCACTTTAATTTGTGCTTTGGTGCGCTCGGCAGGCAGTTTTCCTATCAATTGATGTGAAGAGAGGGCAGTAATTTTAGTGCCAGCGTCAAACTCTAAATAGTAGTAAATTTTATAGGTTCCTACATTACAGGTAGTTTTGGCTTGTACCCATCCACTCACTGTGTTATTCGAAATCTGGTGTTCTTCGGCTACAAACTTATTGGCCAAGGTATGCGCCAGATCAATAAAAAAACCTTTCTCCCCAGCAGGAAATTGGTAACGGTGCAAGCCCATCTTTTCCACCACCGTCATCTCTGCATTAATTTTATTGCTGAAATTAACACTATAATAACCTGGGCTGCCTTTTTGCGAAACCTTAATCAGGTCCTTGGTATAATCTGTTCCTAAAAATGGCTTGATTAGCAAATTACCGCCGCTTCCTTGGCACCCTACCCCTTCAAATCGATTATGGGTAAATCCTAAAAATCGTTTTGCTTCATACTCGTAACCAGCATGCAACTTGGGATAGGTTTGCGGACCTACGCTTAACATGCTAAAGGGATAACTGGCAGCGGGCGACAATTGTCCATGATCTCCCGACGTACCTAAAAATACATTGACCAAACTCGCTAAATCTGTATTTCCTTTTGCTCCCTTTTGGGCTACACTGGCATAACTACACCAAATGATCAATAGCGCTGCTAAACTAAGTTTTCTTGCGATCATACCTTGATTAAAATAAGAGGCTAAAATATAAACTTCTGGCTACTTGACACTCCCGATTGTTGTAAACTTCCTATATACAATCCCTTTGGTAAATTAAAAGGAAGTTGGGCAACTTGCTGACCTTTAACCACCCTGATATTTTGTTCTACCAGCTTTTTCCCACTAAGATCTAACACTTTAATGGTTACAGTGCCGCTATTTTCGGCCATAAAAGCAAATTCTACGGCTTGTTGATTAGGTTTGGCAATTACATTCAAGGCGGTTTTTTCCAATAAAGATTTAACTGCCACTACTTTTGAAAGCGATGAATTGCCATCGAAATCTACTTGCTTTAATTGGTAGTAGCTCGTTCCAGCTAAAGGATTTTGATCCATGTAGCTGTACAGTTGTTCTGTTTGGGTATCACCACCACCTTTCACAGTAGCAATGGCATTAAACTCACTTCCATTTTCTGAGCGTAAAATTTCAAAATGGGAATTATTGGTTTCTGTAGCTGTAGCCCAGTTTACCTTCACCTTATTACCACTCGGAACAGCATTAAATGAAGTTAATTTGATAGGCAAAGGAACAAGGTCTGTTAAATAGTTGGCATAAATAAAATCATCAAAATAAACCTGCGCATCATTACTTGTAGCATTGTACCCTAAAAATACAAACGCATTAAGCGCAGCGCCAGCGGCCAAATTATTTCCTACGTCAAAAAAATCGTAATTATTAGTGTCATAAAGCAAACGTATTCCATTTACCCAAATATGGCTAGATTGTGGAGCAATGCTGTAGGTAGTGGTGATTTCGGTAGCAGCATCTGTTTTATCATAAGTGGCTGAGCCAGCACTGTTATTAGCATAAATCTGCACATTATACTCTCCTCCATTTACAAACGAAACATTTGGATTTAAAGCAGGATCTAAAGTTTTAAAACCACTAACTACCGTAGGCGTATTCACGGTCAGCTTTTCTCGTACCGAAAGTTTATAGGTTCCGCCCGACAAATTCCAATGCATCATTAAAATTGCTGGTTGGGCGTTAACGTCGTTAAAATTGATATTGTTAGAAAACTGCGTGCCACCACTTGCCGTGGTCCAGTTAAAAGTAGATGCATCACGTCCTACTACAAAACGATAATCGGCTGCCGTTCCTGCCTGAAACTTCATTTTAAAACCAATGCTCATTACACTGGTTCCTGCAATGTTGAGTATAGAAAACTTACTTGTTGAAGTTGTTGAAGGAGTTTTAAATAGCAACCTGCTTCCAGAACCAATGGTTCCAGTATTCACCAATGTAAATCCCGACACATTGCTGTTTCCTGTCCATATTCTGGCAATTTGCTGATCTTGTGGCGCTGCCAAAATAGAATGGACATGGCTACCATCATCTGAAGAAGCGAGGCCCGCAGCAGAACTGGGAGATAAATTACCTGTAGCCGAGCCAAAACCATATTTCCAATAGTTTTGTGCCTGCACGTTAAAACCAAATAAGGCGAAAGCCGAAATCAATAGTAATTGTCTTTTCATGACTGATTGAATTAGTTTTTTGCTGCTTTTATGTTGTATTTATTTAAAATATCGATGATTTGAGGCTGTATTCGGTAAAGCATCCTATCGTAACCCAAGTCATTAGGGTGTGTGCCATCAGTGGTACCTTCGTGGTCGTTGCCCAGCATATTTTCTGAAGTGATAAAATAGAGGTCCTTCATCCCTTTGTCTAGCAACTTGATAATTTCTTGTTGAATGTTAATGTTCTGCTGTTTAACCTGTGCGCCCAAAACTTTGTCCCAATAACCCGTTTCTCGGATAGGGCTTTGGATTACGATAATTGGAGCGGTTGGATGTTTCTTTCTTACGGTATTTACCAAATAAGCAGTACGCTCGGTGATGAGTGCTGGATTGGTATTGGGCACACAATCCAATACGTAAGCATCAGCATCGATTGCAGCAACCATATCTACCACTTCTGGCTCCATTTTGGCGCTTCCGCTTAAGCCGAGGTTGATAAAATTAATGCCTGTATTTCTGGAGAGCCTTGATGGATAAGCCATTCCAGGTCTGCTGGCTCCTGTGCCCTGTACAATGCTCGAGCCGTAAATGAGCACTCTATTGGCAAAAGGTTCGCCACCAGTACTTAGCGTTGCTTTTTTCTCCACGCCAATCTCTACGTTTTCTACCTTGTCATACAGCGGAAGATACAGCAAACACTCCTTTTCGGTGTTATCCATTCTGCTGATCAATATCTCTTCGTCACAAACACCACTCACTTTTCCTATACCTGCAAATTGCCATTTATCGCCATTTTTGATATAAAGATCAACGCCTTTATGTGCCGTTGGGAACATATAGGGAAGTGCCTTGCTTTTAGACACGCACCATTTGGCTGCAATTACCGAACTGTTGGTTTTAAAAGAAATGGCCAAACCTGCGGAGTTGGTTAACAATTGGGCTACACGGGCAGGTAGACCTTTATATTTATTGGTGTCAATGCGGTCGTAACGATTGGGCGTTTCTTCACTTTTACCCACCAACGTAAATGAGTTGGCACTGGTAAAATTCAGTTGATCTGTTTTTTGTGCCTTGGCTGACAACATCATTAGGCACCATCCTAAAAACAATAAGTATTTCATGTTTATTGAGCAGTTTTTTTGAGGATAAGTAACATTGGATAGTGATCCGAAAGGGTATCGGTCAATTGGTCTTTCACAATGGTCGCATCTACCGTGTAAGGTACCAAAGCTTGGTTCACAAAAATGTAATCGATCCTCGTGTAATTTTGGTGCTTTTTCAACTTGGTTGGTGCACTTTTATCATATACCGTGTTAAACTTTCGCCACGTATCTACCATTCCAGCATCTAACAAATTTTGAATAGTGGTATATTCTATTTCGCCATTTTTGGTGATCTTGGTGTCAGGATTATTTTTCTCACTGTTGGCTACCAACTTCATTTTCGCTTCGTTGTTGTAATCAGCCTTATCCAAAGGCGACATGTTATTAAAATCTCCCATCAACAATAAAGGCTCCCCTTTTGGTACACGGTTGATATACTTTAATAAAGTGTCTACCTCCAAAATCCTTTTCTCATAAGTCTTCGGATGTAAATGCGTAACAATAAAATGATAGCCTGCTATTTTTGCATAGAGCATTCCGTGCTGCATGCCGTCAATTACTTTTACCACATCAGTAATGCGGTGTTTAGACATGATGGCCAATGGAAAACCTGCTCTTTTTTGCAATACCGTATATGGATAACCAGCTGCATTGGCCATTTCAACCAATTGCGCTTTAGAAATGCCATTAAACTCTTGAAACGCCACCACATCTGGGTTTCTTTTAGCCACCCATTCCTGAAAATTCCTCATCAGTGTGCTGTCTTTCCTAAATCCTTCTAAAACATTATAAGAAAGTACTTTGAACACTTTTGGATCGTTCTGTTCTGAAAAAAGCAGTTTCGTTTTTTCGTAAGAAGCTAAGTTTTCTGAGATTTGCGCATGGCTGTTAAACGAAATAAGGCACGAGGCCAACATCATAAGCGTAAGTAACTGTTTTTTCATATCATTTTTTTAAAAGCAATACCATTGGATAATGATCTGAAGCGTAATCGGTAAAGGCATCTTTAACCAGATAGGCATCTTTATAGCTATTGAGCAAATTTTTATTTAACCAGATGTAGTCTATTCTGGTAAAATTGCCATGGGTGCGCAGTTTTGTAGGGGCACTTTTCTCGTAATTGGAACGAAATAATTTCCAGCTGTCGTAAAAACCCTCATCCATGACAGTTTGGATAGTGCTGTAATCTATTTTTCCGTTATTCAATATTTTAGTTCCTGGATTGTTTGCCTCCGAAGCCCTTACCAAATCCATTTTTGTAGCGTTGGTATCGTAAAAGGAAGCGTCTTGTGGCGACATATTGTTCAAATCGCCCATCATCAATATCTTTTCGGTACTTGGAATTTCTTTAGTTTTAGCCAAGATAGTTGCGATTTCCTCTTTACGTTTTTCGTAGGTGTCGGGATTAAGATGCACCACAAAAAAATGATAGTCGAGCACCTTTGCTTGGATCAAATGAATGGCAGAAGGCCCTGATTTCACATTGGTAATGGGATGCTTAGATACCAAGGCTACGGGCAGGCCAGATTCATGATGCATTAACGTATAGTTAAAGCCCATTTCCACCGCAAAAGTTTGTAAGCTTACTTTGGTAAAACCTTTCATTTCCTGAAAGGCAATTACATCGGGCTTCATGGTATCTATCCACTTTTTGAAGTTCGAAATGATGATGGGGTCATTCCTAAAACCTTCGTATATGTTATAAGACAATACCTTAAACATTCCATTTACGGCATTAGCTTTGGGACTGCTCTTTTTACAGGCAAGTAAAATACCGCAAAATAACAGCACCAAAATAGCTGCTTTAAATACAGGCAGTATAACCATTCTTGTTGCTAATTTTGCCACCATACTTTGGTTCTTAAATTATCGCCACCTATTCTGGCCGCGGCAGCATCGTAGTTTGCTTTGTTGGTTGCTTTGGTAATTAATGGATACTCGAACCTTGTAGGCAGTATGCCATTATTTTTGGCCGCTGTGCCAACAGGCAATACAGGATAGCCAGTACGTCGGTAATCATACCAAGCCTCAAATCCTGAAAAGAACATGGCAATATATTTTTGGCTGATCAAACGTTCCATGGTAGCCGTAGCTCCCGTAAATCTAACGGTAGGTCTGTTCAAATAGGTAGTACCTGCGGTACCGTCCCAAGTACATTTCCACTGCCTCCACGAAGCCTCTACCCCTTTGTTAAAGTAAGATTGGGCATCTGCAGCAATCCATCCTTTTAAAGCCGCTTCTGCCAATAAAAAGTTCACCTCCGACCAAGTTAAAATAGGAAATGGATAGGCATCGTCTTTTAAGGTAGTGGCCAAAGTAGAGGTCTTAAGTCCGCCGTTATCTGCAAAAGCGATGGTTTCCTGTTCATTGTAACCACTTGGTATACCCACGTAGGCACCAGGTGTATTTTTGGTGGCGTATCTAAATCTTCGGCCATCAACCGTGGTGTTCATTAAATCCATTAAAGGTTTGCCCATACGTCTGCTGCCACTAAATTCAGCTGCCGACATTTCAAAAAACAGGTTAATGAATGGTTTTACCCCACTGTATTTCATCATCGCTTCATCATCATTACTGGCAATTAATGGGTATTTGGTAGGATTGGTGAACATTTCTGCAATCTCTGCAGGGGCATTCATTTCGCTTTTATTGGAAACCCTTACCAGTAAACGTAGTCGCATGGAATTGGCAAACTTTTTCCATTTCACCGCATCGTTTCCATAAATCAAATCTGAACTCTCAAAGGGCTTAGTTTCACTAAATAAATCGTTTGCTCTTTTTAAGTCTGCCAAAATGCTGGTATAAATGGATTGTTGGGTATCAAACTTCGGATAGTACAACTCATCCCTGCCTTTAAAGGCTTCGGTATAAGGAATGTCGCCAAACATGTCTGTTAAATTAGAAATGAACCAAGCTTTCATGACCAAGGCGGCCGCCATATTGTTCACATCCTTACGTTGTTCGGCAATCTTATACATTTCATTCATGTCGTTGGCCTTTACATAAAGCGTAGACCAAATGGGGTCAAATTCGTTCTCCCTAAATTCATAACGGGCAAAATCGTTCAACACTCCCGTTTCCACAGTGTATTGCATCAATTCGTTGTTTAACCTATGGGCACGTTTGGTAATTAACCACATGCCATCAAATTGTGCCGGCGCCAATAAACTGCCAGGTGCCACAGAGGTTACTTTTACAGGATCGGTATTAAGCTTTTCAAAATCCTTAGTACAGGAAGTAAATACCCATACTGTACTGATGATCGAGAATAATTGGATTTGTTTGGATAAACTTTTCATGTCGAATACTTAAAATGAGGCTTTAATAGTGGCTCCGATGCTTCTGGTGGATGGGAACTGTCCTGTTTCGAAACCTGGTTCAATACGATTTCTGTTTAATGTGGCTATTTCTGGATCATACAGTGGGAAACTGGTGAACAGTAAAAGGTCCCTGCCGTATACACTTAGCGATGCTGATTTTGCACCAATGTGCTTTAGTAATTTGGCGGTGAATTTATATTCTAAGGCTACTTCGCGAAGCTTGATATAAGAGGCATCAAAAATATTGGCTTCGGCATTATCCCTTAAATACATTTGGTTATAGTAATCGGCTGGTTTAGCCACGATGTCATTCTTTCTGTAGCTTCCATCTGTATTTTGTACTACACCTTCGCCAATAATACCACCGTATCTACCTGGCAATGTCGATTTCAACTTGCCCGCTCCTGCCAATACAGAGTTGGAGAAGGAATAAATGTCGCCACCTTTTTGCCCATCAAATAGGAACGAAAGGCTAAATCGGCCATAGCTTAATTGGTTTTGTATCCCTGCCTTAAAATCGGGCACTGCCGATCCTAAAATCTTAAAGTTTTCGGCATCGATGAGTGGTAATCCATTATTGTCATGAACAATTTGTCCATCTGGCGAGCGTAGATAGCCCGAAGCATAAATGTCGCCAATAGCACCACCTACTACCGCTTTGATGTAACCCCTAGGGCCAGTAGCCATGATAATCTCGCTAACATTAGGAGCTAACTCTTTCACCAAACTTCTGTTAGATGAATAAGTTAAAGTCGTTTTCCATTGCAGCTTGCTCTTTTTACTCAACGGACTGGCCGTCACCGCAAGTTCGTAACCACTGTTGTTAATCAAGCCCGCATTAAAAATCCTGCCCGTAAAACCCGTTGCTGGATCATTGGGTACCGTTAATATCTGATTAGAACTGTTAGAATTGTAATAAGTGAAATCAAAACCTAACCTGTTTCCAAAAAAACGAACATCTACGCCCACTTCTCTATTGGTAATAATTTCGGGCTTTAGGTTATTGCCGCCAGGCAAAGTAGTTGGGTTGGTATAACTTCCTCCAAATTCTGATGGGGTTAAATAATATCCCGTTCTATATGGATCGGTATCATTTCCTACCTGCGAAATAGAGCCTTTAAGTTTTAAATACGATAAAGGTTTAATGGCCGATAGGTTGAACATCTCGTTAATAATGGCACTTCCCGAAACCGAATAGTAGAAATAAGAGTTATTGGCTTTTGGCAAAGTGCTCGACCAGTCATTTCTACCCGTTACATCAAGGAACAAATAAGTTTTATAATTGAACTGTGCTAAACCGTACAAACTTTGTACTTCTTTATTGGCTGGCGACGAAACGAACAAAGGCCTGTCTTTTGCATTTCCCAGCGTATAAATCCCAGGGGCACTCAACCTTTCGGCAGTAGTAATATTGTTCTTTAATTTGTTTTTAGTGATGCTTCCTCCCGCAGAGAAAGAAAGACCTATATTGCGAAACAGCTTTTCGTCATACTTGTATAAAAAGTCATAGTTCTGTTCCTGTACAATAACAGATTGCTCCTGGTAACGTCCTACCGCAAAACGAATACTACTATATGGTCTACGTGTGGTTCTGAAAGAAGAATTTTGATCTATCCCACCTCTCAGCATTAAACTCATTTTTTTACTGAAAGTATAAGTGGCCGTTATGTTTCCAAAAACACGATCCTGATCTAAGGTATTTAAGTTTTCGTACAGGATAAAATAAGCATTATCGACCGCTGGATTTAACTTGTTGTTTTGCTCTACATCTTTAACATTCCAGTAATCTTTGTACCAAGCTGCCGGAATATTTGCCGAACGATACATTAAACCATACATAAAGGAGTTGGTGTTGTAGCCAGACAAAGGCAAGTTATCACTTTGCTTATGATAATAGTTTACCCTAGTGGTGATCTGTAAATTATTAAGCTTACTGTTACTGGAAAAAGACAATCTGTTGAATACATAGCCTGTATTTGGCAAAATATATTCGTTGCGCATGTCGTTGTAGGCCAACCTGATTGAATTCTTGCTATCGCCACCTGTAAGCGAAAGGCTATTGTTATAAGTTACCCCAGTCACAAAGGCATCTTTTACATAGTTTTTGTCTGCCACCCAAGGTGTCCTGGTGGTTCCAGTGGTTTTGGTTACGGGATCATATTGGTAATAAGATTGCTCAGCAAAGGCAGGACCAAAGGAACGTGTTGAGTTGGTACTAGGTCCATCAGGACTGGCACCGTAAGAGAAATAAGTATTAATGGCATTGCCTGCTCCATACTCATATTGAAAATCGGGGTAACGCAATACTTCATCAAAAGTAACGCTGCTGTTAAATGCTACGCCAAGCTTATCATTTTTATCGGTATTGCTTTTGGTAGTAATCAAAATAGCACCAGAGGCAGCACGAGAGCCGTACAATGCAGCGGCCGATGGTCCTCTCAAAATCGTCACGTCTTTAATGTCCTCGGGATTAATATCACTTAAGGCATTGCCGTAATCAACAGGGGTTTCAGTATTTCCAGTGGCGCCGTAACTTAAACCGTTATTACCCACCATACCGCTCACTACAGGCACGCCATCAATCACCACTAAAGGTTCTCCTTTATCAAGATCCAATGAATTTTGCCCTCTAAGGGTAATTCTAACAGTACCACCTGGTCCAGCGCCTGCTTTGGTAATGTTCAAACCTGGCACTTTACCCGACAAGGCATTCACCCAATTGTTAGGTACCGTTTTGGAAATTTCGTCGCCATCAATTTTAGTTACCGCATAACCCAAACTTTTTTCTTCTCTTTTGATCCCCAAGGCTGTAATCACCACATTGTTTAGGGCTTGCTCTTGTCCTGAAAGTTCAATGGTTAGTGCATCGCTTCCTGCCTTTACATTTTGTATACGTTTGGTTTGATAAGAAATATAACTGACCTCAAGCGTATAGGTTCCAGCTTGTGCCGCTATTCTAAAAGACCCCTCATTATTGCTAATGGCATTTCTGTTGATTTCCAGCAGTTTCACATTTGCCCCAGGAAGTGCGCTGCCTGTCTCGTCAACTACCTTTCCGGTAATATAAAGTTCTTGGGCAGTTCCACTCGTTTCCTTTCCTACAATTACTATTTTATTGGCCTGGTAGATGTATTTGAGTTGGGTATCTTTTAATACTTGTGTTAACACCTGCGAAACAGGGGTATTATTTACGTTAATGGAAATGTTATCATAATCTTTTACCAACTGCTCGTTAAATACTACTTGTATACCCGAACTTTTTTGGATGTTGGAAAGCGCCATTTTTAAACTTTGCTTCTGCAGATGTAGCGTAATCTTAACTTCCGTAGGCGATTGCGCATTTGAATTTGTCGCAACAACCAACTGACTGCCTATCATTAAAAGCACTAAAAAATAGTAGAGATGTTTCATTGATATATCTTCTTGTCGTTTGATTATAGATATATCTTAAAAACCATGGCTTGGTAGTAGAAGAAAATGATAAAATTTTATAAAAAGCTAATTATCAAAGAAATACTCTCTTACCAGAATTACTTCGATTGTTTTTGAAAAGTAACCAACTGTCCTTTTTGTTGGTAAGAAAGATTATTGGCACTGGCCAATACGGTTAAGATATCTTGTATTTGATCTTTTGAAACAAAACCTGCCGTAATGCGGTAATCTTGGATATCAGCTTGCTTGAAATGAAAATTGAGGTGATATTTTTGGGTAAGTACTGCGCAAACATCCAACAAGCGATCATTATTAAAGCTAAAGTCTCCACGTTGCCATGCAATAGTGGTTGAGGCATCTACCTCACGTTTATCCATGGCACCGTTTTTAGTATCTACACTCAATTGCTCATTAGGCAGCAAAATCATTGCTTTAACATTGGCCGTGTCTGATACTTGAACCTTTCCACGGGTTACTGCAACTTGTATACTGCTCAAATAATGATAGGCCTTAATATTAAATGCTGTACCTAGCACTTTTGTATTCACTCCTTTTGAGGTCACGATGAATGGGTTAGATGGATCGTGGCTAATGTCAAAGTAGCCCTCTCCTTCTGAAAGAAATACTTGTCGCTTGCCCCTAGAAAACCGATCTGGATAACTAAATCTACTCCCTGCATTTAACCAAACCTTTGAGCCATCTGGCAAAGTGAGTTGTAGCTGTTTTCCGTCTTCCACTTTTTTCTCGATCATCACTACTGGATCTACCCAGTCGTGGATATCATTTCTAAAAAAGAATAAGCTTCCTAAGAGCAAAACCAGTATGGCGGCAACCCTTAATAGTGGCCAAAGGGTTCTTTTCCTTCCAAATAATTGTTGATCGATATTGCTTTTGATACGTGCATCTGTAGCTTTCTCTTCGGAGGCGCTCCACTCCCATTTACCTGCTTCCGATTGGGCATCAAACCATTCCTCTAAGGTCTTTTTTTCCTCAGCAGTACATTGGTTATTGCGATAACGCTCTAAAAGTTCTTTGATGCCGTTTATATCCATCCTGAAACAATATCCCGAAAATTAGGCTTTGGTAGTAGATATTTCAAAATATTTTTGCAACAAACTATGTTTCAACAGAATAAAATTAAAAGAAATTACTTCTGAAGTAACAACCAGTGGAACAATAGCCCTGCGCTTAGCACCGCATCATGGTTAAGTACAATCCTGAAATGCTTGAGGGCGTTATTGATTTGCTTCTTTACGGTTTTATCCGAAATCTGCAGTTTTTCTGAAATCTCTTTATGGCTAAGGTTTTCTTTTCTGCTCAGCACAAATACTTCTCTCATTTTTGAAGGAAGCTTTTCTAGCTCGTGATCGATAAGCGTGTTTAGCTCCTTGGCTTCTATCGATTCGTTTAACGTATCTTGTCTGGAAGTAAAGTGGTCAATAAGACGCTCTACATGCCTGCCTTTTTTAAGCTGATCTTGAATAAAATTAATGCCTTTAAAACGAGCTGCTGTGAAAAGATAGCCTGAAAGTGTGCTTTGGTTGGAAATCTCCATCCTTCTCTGCCACAGTGATACGAATATTTCCTGCACAATATCTTCCGCGGCATCTTTGTCCCTAATTACCTTCACCACATACAAAAATAGCTTTTGCCAATAAGTATGATAAATCTGATCGAAGGCATTTCGATCACCATTGCACAGCAAACGGAACAGGTGTTCCTCGTCCGGAAGTGGTGTATTCTTATCAGGCATTTTATATTTAGCTAAACTAATTTAGTAAGGTTAAATTAAAGTTTACTAAACATTATTAAAAATACTGAACATACAAAACCTCGTAGGTTTTAAAAACCTACGAGGTTTATTATACCGACCGTCTATTTGAACTTACAAAACCTTGCAGGTTTCTAAAACCTGTAAGGTTTACTATACCGACCGTCTATTTAAACTTACAAAACCTTGCAGGTTTCTAAAACCTGTAAGGTTTACTATACCGAACGGTCATCTGCGCCGTCATTTCGATCCCGAAATTTCGGGATCGAAATGACGGAAGAGTCTAAAACCTACAAGGTTTGCAGAGACTTCTTTTTAAAATTCACTTCCGAAATTAAAGTAGCCACGAAAATGAGCGCTCCCCCCAAAAGCAAGCGCCAAGTAAGGTACTCGTCTAAAATAAAGAAGGCTGCTATAGCACCGAATACAGGTTCAAAAAGATAAATCACCGCCACACGCTCAGCACTGATGTATCGTTGTGCGATGTTGGAAATAGAATACATATAAGCTGTAGAAAACAGCCCACAAAAAACAATGCCTATCCAAAATGTATTGCTTTCCGGAAACCAATTTGCCTGCTGATCATTTAAAGCCAAGCCAAAGGTCAACAATGCACAGGTAGCAAACATAGGAATGATGGTGGGGATCAAATTCTTTTTTGAAGCTTGCTGCTCCACCAAAATGAGGTACGCGGCGAAGCAAAATGCACCTGCAATGGTGTACAAATCACCAGTACCGATGCTCAATTGTCCATTTATGGAAATTACGAACAGTCCAATTAGTGCCACAATGGCCGCGATCCATATTTTAAAAGGGGCAGCTTTCCGATAAAGCATTAACTTAAATAGTGGCACAATCACTACACTGGTTCCTGCAATAAAGGCACATTGCGAAGCATTGGTATTTTGAATGCCCAGCGTTTGTAGTTGGATTCCCAAAAATAAAGGAATAGCCAACATTGCTCCCGTTTTAATGGCCGCCAAATCCGTCTTCACCAAATGTTTCCAAAAAATGATGGCTAGCACTAAGGTTGCCATTAAAAAACGATAGAAAAGAAAGGTCGTAGTCGACTCGCTTCCCATGGCCAATTTGGTTACCGAAAATGAAATGCCCCAAAAAGCAGTTCCCAATATTAGCAATACCAGCAATACGTTTTTCTTTTCCATCTTACAATTGTTCTAAAACTTTTTTCATCATGATATCTATCTGACGATCATCGCCCAACATAAAAACATGTTCATCAAATGCTACAAAGCCATTCTTTTTGTAAAAGCTCATGGCCCTAAAATTTTTCTCCCATACGCCCAGCCATACATGATCTACTTTCATTTGTTTTGCAACCTCAATGGCCTTGTTATAAAGTAACTGTCCCACTTTTTTACCATGATATTCCCGCAGCACATAAATTCTTTCTATTTCGAGCGCATTCTCATGAGCATTCTCTTTTTGTGCTTCACCTGTATTGAGTTTTAAATAACCAATTACTTCATTATTTAGCTCGGCAAAGTAAAATGGCGACAATGGGTTGCTCAGTTCCTCGCTTAATTGTGCCACTGAAAAACTCTCTTCCAAGTACTTGCGCATGTTCTCTTCGGTATTGATTTCGGCAAAAGTCTCTAAAAAAGTTATCCTACTGATATGTTGAAGCACATTCACATCGTTGATGCTTAACGGCCTTATTGTAATATTTTCCATAGCGCAAATCTACCCAAGCAACAAATGCAATAAAATGCTATTTTATCATTTATTAATGCATATATTGCATTAATGGACTTGCAACAAATCAAGTATTTCTTAGCCTTATCACGCGAACTCCACTATTGGAATACCGCTGCTAAAATGAACATTACGCAATCTGCCCTCACTCGTCAGATACAGTCATTGGAAAGTGAGCTGGGACTTTTATTATTCGAAAGAAACAAACGCAATGTAAAACTCACGCCAGCAGGTCGTTTTTTGAAAGACAAATGGGAAGTGGAAATCAACGAGATTGAATTTATCCACCAATTTGCAAAACAGATTCATTTAGGGGAAAGCGGTACGATTAGAATGGCCTACCCCGACTCAATTTCCGCCTCTATCATGCCCGAAATTTTAGCGCTCATTGCTCAAGAATTTCCAAAATTACAGATAGAACTGGTACAGGTTTTATATGAAAACCAACAGGAGTTTTTAAAGAATTATAAAATCGACCTGATCATTACCAGAGATGTTAATGGTCTACCTGGTATTAAATCAAAGAAAGTTTATACAGACCACTTGGCTTTGGTAGTTCCTGAGAATCATCCCTTTCAAAACATCGATGACCTATCTAAGGAAGCACTATCCCAACAAAAATTCATATTGCCTACCATTGATGAAGGAAGTAGCTACGGTCATATTATTCAACAATTGTTTAGTACTTTTGATTTTGTGCCCGATGTTTACCTTCACTCAGAGTTTGGGTCTATCATTATTGCATTGGTGAGAAAAGGACTTGGCATCGCCATTTTACCCGATTCTTATCAGCATCATGATAGTCCAGGTTTAAGGTTCATTAAACTTTCTTTTAAAACGGATTTATACCTAAACTGGAGAGCCGATGACCACAATCCGACACTATCCAATGTGCTAAACCTGATTTTGCAGCAAGATTTCCAAAAAAGCTCGTAATGCTTTTATTTTCTTCGACCTAAAGCTGTTTCAGCCAAAACATCCATCAGCATGGGAATATGTAAAGGTTTAGAAAGATAATTATCCATTCCGGCCGTAATACATTTCTCCTTATCTTCTGTCATGGCGTTCGCCGTCATCGCTACAATAGTTGGCTGTATAGCATCCAATTTCCTAATTACCCTTGTTGCTTCCAATCCATCCATTTCTGGCATTTGCACATCCATCAATATCAGGTCAAATTCAACATTTTTCATCAACTCCAGCACTTCCAAGCCATTTTGGGCAATCTGAGGCAGGTAACCTAATTTCAGCAAAATCTTAACAATCAGTTTTTGATTGATGAGGTTATCTTCTGCAATGAGAATTTGGAGTGGATTTGAAGTGGCGAACTGATCATTCATCAAAACATTTTTTGCCGGCTCTACTTGCAATACTTCTGATACCTGCTGTAACCCCATTTGTATGGCACGACAAAGATATTCTTGCTTTACAGGCTTGGTTAATACGGCAGAAAAGAGATGCGGGTACTTACTTCTTGTTTCATCACCTATAGAACTTAAGAGGATAATGGGCAGAATAGCATTTTTTTCTCTCACCAGTGATGCAAATTCTACGCCATCCATTTTGGGCATCTGCATATCGGTAATGATCAGGTCAAACCCTTTTTCTTCTAATAAATCTAGCGCTTCGGCAGCAGAAGAAGCCATGGTAGAAGGCAATTGCCAAGTCTGCAACTGAACCTGCAATATCCTACGATTGGTATGGTGATCATCTACCACTAAAATATGCTTACCTTCTTGCCCTGTCATCATACAGCGTGCATGGTGTCGCAATTGTTGGTGAGCAGAAGTAGCCTTAATGGTAAAAAAGAAAGAGGTTCCTTCATTGAGTTCACTTTCTACCCAAATATTTCCTCCCATCAGCTCTACTAACCTGGCACTAATGGCCAGCCCTAGTCCGGTACCACCGTATTTGCGGGTAGTAGACGAATCTACTTGATTAAAAGCTTCAAACAAGCCTTCTACTTGATGCCTGGCAATACCAATACCAGTATCCCTAACTTCAAACAACAACTCCATAGGTTGTCCGAGCTCGTAATTATGCAGTTTTACATCTAAAAAAACTTCTCCCCGGTGGGTAAATTTCAGCGCATTCCCCACAAGATTGATCAACACCTGTTTTAAACGAAGACTGTCGGCACTAAGTTGCATAGGAATTTCGCTTGCAAGTTGATATACCAAATCAATCCCATTTAAAGCAGCTTTTCCTGCAAAAAGATCCATCACTTCTTCTACATTGTGCCTTAATTCAAAATCATGTGGATCAAGCTCCATTTTCCCTGACTCGATCTTAGAGAAATCAAGAATATCATTGATCACATTCAATAAAGTTTCCCCGCTGCTCCTGATCGTTTCTACATACTCTGCCTGTTCCGTATTCAATACGGTTTCGTGCAACAGTGCAGCCATACCAAGCACACCATTTAACGGCGTTCTTATTTCATGACTCATGGTGGCTAAGAAAACGCTTTTGGCTTGATTAGCCCTCTCGGCTTCTTCCCTTAAAGCGTGTTCTTGTGCCTGTTGCACCCGCAACTCCTCAGACTGTGCAATCAATTCTTCTGACTGCACCTGCAGCTCTTCGTTTAGCTCCTGAAGTTTATTCGACTGGACCTCTAACTGTTCGCCACGTTGCTGCAACCTGTAAACATAGTTACGAATGGTTGTTTTCAACAATGAAAAATCCCTAAACAAATGCTCAAGCTCAGTGCTTCTAGGAATAAAACTACGCTCTATTTCTTTTTCCTTTATTTCCTGAAAATCAGAATAAATAAAGTCTGACAAACGTTTATTCAATACTTTTATATCTCTCGTTAAGTATTTAGAAAGTACCCAACTTAGCAGCAATATCACCATCACGGAAATAGCAGAGAGTATAATGATAAGAATGTTAAACTTGGCCTTAAGTTCATCTATCTTTTTAGCGGCAAGTGCATCTATTTTGGCATACAACAAACCAAAATCCTTAATTCCGGTTAAAGTTTCGGGGATTACGCCTTTGGTTCTTTGCACCCCCAATTGCTCTGAGTAGTTAACCAATTGAATAAAACATTTGCCATATTCTTGAAGAGTATGAAAAACACTTTCATTTTTAAGCAAACGATTTAAAGTTTGTTGTAGCTGCGCAGTAAATGACTGGACTATTTCTGGATGGCCACGCAGCATATAATCCTTTTCGTGTCGCCTCAACTGTAACAGATCTATTTTAGGAACCACTTGAGAACGCTCCAATTGATGCGCAAAATCTCTCATACGCCCTTCTAGTCCCTTATCCTGAAAACCTCTTTGATAATAGAGAGATTTCAATTGCTTGCCCTGTTTAACAGTTTGTTTATTAGCCAATAGTAAGCTATCCAATGCCCCTGACACATCTATACCAATCTGAGCTGCTTCGTTATCTAAAGCTCTTACCCCAATATTAATCCTTGATTGAATGTACAAAAAGCTATCAATATCTTTCTGCTTACCTTTATCGTAAAAACTAGGTTCATGGTATCCTTTCAGCATAAATTGCTGTAGGTAGTTAACACTCTCCAGATAGCGTAATTGCAATTGGGATAATTTTTCCGAAAAAACCTTGATCCGTTGCTGTTCGTTATCCATCACAAAATAGATAGCAACCCAGCCTAAAATGACTAATATGAAAGAGAAGAAGCTTAAGAGCAGCCTAGTTCTAAAGGATTTGAGTATGTCGTTGATGCGCACCGCCAAAAGTAACCAGTCAATGCTAAGGCATCATTAATTTTAGGTAACCTGACCGTTAAAGACATAGTGTTTACCAAAATGCTTGCTTTATTGAGTTTAATTTGCAAATTGTATATGATTTTGAATGCGCTACATGAAAGCACTAAAAAGCTTAGAGACTACTAGAACTTTTTTACGCCATTTAAGCGTCGAAGATGCGGAAAGCTTTTATCAACTTAACCTAGATCCAGAAGTGTTGCAATTCACTGGTGATAAAGCTTTTGTTTCCATTGAAGAAGCTCGTGTCTTTTTGGCAAATTACCATCCTTACGAAAAATACAATGTGGGTAGACTTGCGGTAATCAACAAAGCAAATCAAGAGTTTATAGGTTGGAGCGGATTAAAATATAGCCCCGATACAGATGAATATGATATTGGCTTTAGATTTTTAAAGGCCTACTGGCACCAAGGTTTTGCCACTGAAACCGCGCAAAAGTGCATTGAATATGGCTTTGAAGTGTTAGGTATTTCAAAGATAGTTGGACGTGCCATGGCAGCCAATACCGCTTCTGTTAAAGTACTCGAAAAATTAGGCATGACATTTAAAGGGTATTTCGATTTTGACGGACAGGAAGGAGTTCTCTTTGAAATTAGAAAATGAGAGAACAGATTTGTAAAATCAGGTCCCTCCTTAGTATCACTTATCCCGTCCTCTTAGCTTTTCTTAAGGCTGGGCCCAATACCTTTACCCGCAAATGATGGTGCAGAGCTTCATATTCATTAATACAAACCGAAAGATCTGACAATAAGGAGTGATAGCGTTGATATAATTTGGAGAGGGCCTTGGCATTTTGAACAGCACCTGCCGTTCCTTCATCCAAAAAACTTTCCATTTGCTTAAGGGCGTAAATAACGGATTGGTGTTCTCGTTTATTGATGGCTTTCATATTTAGGTATTAAAAAAGGATAGTTAGCTTAGTAAAGCTTTGTCTTTCTTTAAGATTGCTTTTCCGAAAAGTCGGAACAGGCTGTGCCTTGCAATGGCGTAATAGGCCTGTAAAGTGACAGCTAATATAAAATGATCATAAAAGCGTCATTGCGAGTTTACGACCGCGAAGCAGCTACGAAGTAAACCAATCTCATCATTAACTCGTGGACTTGCGGTAAAGCTTTGTCAATCTTATCAAGCATGATAAGATTGACAAAGTTGATAACCTAATCTACCCTCTTAAACAAATTCACGATATCCAATTGGTTAGTAGTTGGGGTTACAAAATAGGTTTGTACCCTTCCCTTCTCTCCTTTTTTAGGAATAGAAAGTGTTCCCGTAGAAAACTGGCTCATATACTCGTTATCATTAAATGCCCATTGATTGATAGTCCCTGCTTTTACGAAATGCCAAGTATAATTACTACTGGTATTGGTAAATCCTGTAGTGGTCACATATTCTGAATAACTCCAGGTACCTGGTTTTACATTTTTAGCGATAGAAACCATCTCTCCCTTTTCATTTTTCATGTAAACATCCAACACATCATTACTTTGTGGATAATGGACATAAAAAGCCATTTTATTGGTTGCAGGATCTGCCGTTGGGGCTTTAATCTCTAACGGACTTCCATTCAAGAAAACAAAAGGGAAAAAGCGTTCCAAGTCTTTATTACCTAAGGTAAGCGAGTTTTGATAGACTTCTTTACCCGACACCAAATCTTTAATTTTTAAAACTGCCTGTGCTTTGGTAGAAGGGTAAGTATATACATTACGGAAGTTCAATAATTTATCTGGAGCAGTTTTAAATTTATCGTAAACTACGGTATCTATGGTCACTTGCAATTCGCTGTTACCCACATTATAGCCACCAATTTGTATGCTCACCGCTTTAGTGGTAACCTCATCTTTGTTGCAGGCCGTAAGGGCAATGGCGATTGCCGTAAAAAGTGTCAGTCTTTTAATGTTATTAATCATTAGTTTCATTGTTAAAGGTCTAATCGGGTAGCAAATCTCATGATGTTTCCTGCGGGAGCTTCAGAGAAGATATAAAGTTTAGAAGATGCTACAGAAGCAGCAGGTTTTGGCGCTGTAGAGTTAAGGGCATTCCAAGTATAGCTCGTTCCATCAACATAGGGAATATTGGTACCTGCTTTGCAAATTCGTATAACGAACGAAACTGAAGTCATTACCCCATTATAATCTTGCCTAGCAGTAGAAAAGGTACCGATACTCACTGGCGTACTGAATTCGTTAGGTTTTACATTTTTCGCCCTAGCTAATTCTTCAAAAACCTGCGGGGTTACATAATATTTTCCCACCACAAAATCTACAGGCTCCGTATAATTGGTAATCGTTGGTTGGAACATGTACACCAAGCTAATTTTATCTGTTTCAACAGCAGGCTTAGTAGGCATTGCACTAATTTTCCCATCCATATAAAGGAAATTCACCTTGGCCTCACCATCTTCTTTTTTAAGCTCTTTTTCCAACACCAATTTTCCAGTGCCATTTTCTGAAACGTAAAGCTTAATCTTATTTTCCGTCGAATTAAAGCTATAGGCATCACTTAAATTAAAACTGGTGTTGGGCTGTATCGGAGACCGAAAAGTCGCTGAGCCAACTTTGATGTTCAACTGTTCATTACTTCCATTATAGCCATTCACGTTAATACGATATAGCTCATCTTTGTAGAACTGTTCTGATTTGCTACAGGCGGCCAACATTAGCAAAGCAACACTTAGGCCTGTCAGGTATAGTTTATTTAATTTCATTGTTTTAAGGTTTAAATCGATGTTAAAAATTATAAGAAAGGCTTAAACTGAATGAGGTTCCTACCTTACGGACAAAAGTCTCAATATCTCCTATGCGTCGTTCTTTTCCCTCGGCAGTAGGTTCATAATAACCTTCTTCATACTTATCCGTAAAGCCATATTTCCATTCATACACATCCGACCACTCTCTCATGGTCATGATATTACTACCTGGTTTTATCTTATAGGTCTCTTGGGAGTTCATGAAGAAACGATAAGGACTGTTCAATAGGTTGCTCATGTTCAGTTTTGCTTCCATTTTTTTGCTTTTCAACAGTTTGTAACTTAACTGAGCATCCAATTGGTTGCGTGGACGTTCCATTTCCGAATATTGCGGCTGCATACCTACGGTAAAGGTTTTATAACCCGAGTGGTTAAAAGCGACATTGGCACTTAAACGCTCCCCTACATATTGTAGCGCAACATTATACAATACAGGTACTTGCCCATACAGTGGTCGTTTCTCTCTTAGGTAAGTTTTATTTTTATAAACATAAGTTCTACCGTCTTTATCTGTTCCAACGCCCATAGTTGCATAACGATAGGCACTGGCCTGAACTTCCGAATCCTGCAAAGTAAGATTGCCACTGAAGTACATGTTGCTTAAAAATTTCCAGCCACTGTTAATGAAACCTAAATTCTTACGGAAATCAAGCTCCCAACCTTTCACATCGGCATAGTCAGAGTTAGCCGTTAACAAATCAATGGCTCCACTGGTATTGGTAATATCCAAATACATCTCCACGGGGTTTTTGAAATGCTTTTTGAAATAACCTACAGAAATCACCTCACCTGCAGATGGATACCATTCGGCTCTTAAGTCGTAATGAGAAATGATGGTAGAAATTACACCCACGTTACGTTGTATACGTCCGTACAGATAATTGAAGCGTGCAAAACTTGAGTTTTCGATCAACGCTGGCCTCACGGCCGATTTGGCATAGGAAGCACGGATATTAAAATCGGTAACTGGCGTAATGGTCAAATTTGCAGAAGGCATGTACAACCATGTTTTTTCATTGGCACTGGCATCTTGCGTTTGATGTACCAGATCTCCTGTTTCAGGATCTACAAAGCGGTTCTTATCCAAATTTTGCAAATCAGATTTTGCCACTTTATCTGCGGCTGAATCCTTGATCTTATCATATCGGTAATACTCGCCCCTAATACCCCATACCAAACGCAACCAACTGTTAAAACGGCTATCCATCATTCCATACCAAGCCTGATTATTGTTCTTACCTGTATAGTTGTTGTTATTGAAATCAGAAGGATAATAGAACATATCGTGCAAAGGATCATTAAAATTGATATTCCATTGCTGTATCGGCTTGTAACCATCAGCAAGACCTGCGGCTGCACCAATAGGTAAAACACTCCAGGCAAAGTCACCTTTTTTCTCTAAAAACTGATAACCGGCTTTAAATACTTGAGGGTGCTTTCCAATATTGAATTTGTAGCTCAATGCTGCATCTGCTGCCCAATTGGTTTCTACATATTTATATGATGAACGACTTAAAGGCCCTGGGTTATTGGTAAAATTACCTAATTGATAAATGTAATTATTACCATTTAAGGTAGTAACTGGGCCCAAATTTGCGTCTACAGCATCTTGTTCGTGATTGCCCACACTGTTACGAGCTACGCCCCAATCAAATTTAAACCTACCCAAGCTATGTTCACCTGTTACACGGTTTTGCAACAGATTGATAAATTTAGGACGGTCATATTCGTTAACTGCTGGGTTATCACCGTATCCAATATCTTCGCCCCAACCTGCAATGCGAAAAAATTGGTTGGCAAATACCCTCGAATAAAAGTTACGTGAAGTAATTTTGTGATTTTTATTGTTCCAACCTAAGTTAACCAAGGCACCCAAACTGGTGGTAAAATTATACTGACTAGCGGCATTTTGCTTTGCTTCGTGATGAGTGACTGGATCGTACAGATTTTCGTTCATCTTGTTAAAGCTACCACGCTCAAACTGAAGAATGTTATCAATAGCTTGCTCATTACGATAGCTAATAGATCCCACAAACCCAAAACGACTGTTTTTTAAGCCATAGCTACGGCCTAGGCTAAACTGATAGTTTTGTCCAGGAGCAGTTTGGTAGATACGGGTACCCATTCTCTCCAATCCGCCTATTCTTTTGTTTTGTGCAGCAATCATTTCAGGGGTAATTTTAGGGACACCCGGAGGCGGTAACGTAGCACCTGGATTGGTAGGATTATAGTTAGATTGGGTAAAAATCACTAAGTCTTTCGGGAAGTGATCTCTACCACCATCATCAAAACCTAAATAATCTTGCTTACCTCGTTGGTAACCCAAAAAATCTTTACTTGTACTACCGTTAATATATTTAGTACCAATGTTTAAAGAAATAAAATCCTTACTTGGAATGGCCATGGTATTCAATTGTACCATGCCACCGCCAAAACCAAAACTCATATCGGGCGTAGCGGTTTTAGATACGATAACGTTATCCACCAAATTGCTCGGAATAATATCGAACTCAAAATCACGTACCTGTACATCGGTACTTGGCAAAGCTGCACCATCCATCATGGCCAAATTATAACGTTCGGCTATCCCCCTAATCACTACTCTACGGTTATCGGTAGTACTTACGCCCGAAATACGTTTCAAAGTTTCGCCAATGTTCTTATCTGGCAAGGCCGAAATTTGCTCACGGCTAATCCCATTGGAAATATTGGCATCGTTTTTTTGGCGGGCATACAGCGCATTAATGCTTTCTGTTTTAAAAGTTCCCGTTACCACTACCTGGTTTAAGCTATTAGTGGCTGGTTTTAATACTACATCAAGGCTGGTTAACTGTCCCGCTTTTACATCTACCTCAACAATACGTTTGGTTTGAAAAGAGATAAAGCTGATTTCTAGCGTATAAATGCCTGCAGGAACATTGAGCGTGTAAGTACCATCTACATTACTTTGGGCATTTTGTCCTGTTTGCACCAATTTGATATTGGCACCTGGTAGCGGCTCGCCTCGGTCATCGATAATTTTACCAGCAATACGACCGGGCTGTTGCTTGGGTGTTTTAACACTGAAATATAACACCACAGCACCTCCCTGCTCTTTAAAAGCCACATTACTGTGTTGCAACAATTGGTTAAGGATAGTTTTTAGTTTTTCTTCATGATAATTTGCGGCCTTAACCGATATATTTTTAGCAAGTGACGGATCATAGGCAAATCTTACATTGGCTTTAGAACGTAACTGCTCCAAGGCTACTGATAAGGACTGCCCTTCTCTAAACTGGACATCAACTTTTGTTTCCAGCGACTGTGAATGGGCTTCGCTGGCAAATAGCGAAGTCATGATATTGATAGAGATAAAATATAGGATCAGTGATATTTTCACACCTATTTTAATTATAGACATTAATTTTTAATACTTTTATGATGTTTACGAGTTAAACCTGGCGTTTGCAAATGATGATGACTAGGAAGCGGCAATTTTCTGTCAACAAGCAAGCGCCTAAATACCCGGTATCTATCCAATAGGTACCGGTTTTGTTTTTTGTAGACTATTTCATCAAAATCACCTCCTTGTCTTTAATTTGATAATGTAGTCCGTGGATGAGCTTTAATTGATTTAAGATGTTTTTAGGATGGTCGCCTTTATTGAACTGCATCGAAACATGTAATCGTTCCAATGCCTTTTGCTCAAATTTAACCTCCATTGAAAACGCATTGCCAAAGGTTTCGGCAAATGATTTTAACGGTACATCTTCTAAAATATATTCTCCTTTCAGCCAACGCTCAGTAGTGTAAACCTGAGTATTTCCCAGCTTAACGGTTTCTTGATATCTGTTAAAAGAAAGCTGCTGATTAGGCAACAAAATACCCAATTGCGCTTTTTGTTTACGTACAGCTACTTTCCCACTTAACAAGGCTACCCGAATGTCGGTCAACAAGGGATCGTTGTTAATGATAAACTTGGTACCCAATACTTCGGTGGTCAATTGTCCTGTGGTTACCAAAAATGGATGTGCTGGATCATGACTTACTTCAAAATATACTTCTCCCGTTTCTAATTTTACTTGACGGGTTTGCTGTTTAAATGGATGGGCAACGGTGACTTTAGCACCCGGTCTTAAATAGATGACAGAACTATCTGGCAATAGAATTTTCTTAAACTCGCCTTTCTTGGCTACATAGCTATCCCAAACCTGTGTAATTTGTGGCGAATTTGAACTTTGGTAGCTACGGTAAGTAAATGTACCTACCGAAATAACGATTGCCGCAGTGGCAGCTACGTTACGCCACAGCTTATAAACCTTCTGCCTACGAATCTTACGACCAATTTCGCGAAGCATTTCTTCGCCTGTGCGTATTTTTTCCTGCTCGTCAGCAAAAGCTTCAAATGGAATATCATCATGGGTGCGATTAAACCATGTTTCGGCTTGTTGCTCTATTTTGCGCCTCTCGGCGAATACATTTTTCTTTGCCATACATCTAACTCTTCGCAGCGAAAGTCAAAATGTACTTTAAGAAATAGCTATGATTAGATTAAATCTTTGTTAACAGAATGGCCAATACACCGGCTAAGTTAACTGGCTCTGAATAGAATTTGCGTGTTTGCAATCTCAAACGTTCCAAGGCCATAGAGATATTGTTACGAACCGTTTGTTCAGAGAGGGAAAGTTCTGAGGCAATTTCCTTAATCGATTTGTTTTCGTAACGACTTAAACGAAAAGATTGCTGCATATTGCTTGGCATCTTGCCAATTTCGGTATCCAACAAATCTTGCAGTTCTTTGGTTTCCAATTCGGTGGTAGATGGGGCTACCAAAACCTCATCCTCATGGTACAACAATTCCCTTTGCTTACTTGCCGTTTGTTTTCGATACCAAGAGATGGCCTGCTTTTTAGCCGTAACATTTAACAAAGGTGCCAATGAACCTTCGGCAATAATCCTGTCGCGGTAACGCCAAAGGTTAACAAAAATATCTTGTACAATATCCTTGGCCACTTCTTTATCGTTAATACGTCGATAGATCATGGTGTACACCTCTGGCCAATATCGCTCGTAGAGCGCTTCAAAAGCTTTTTGATCGCCACTTTGCATGGCAACGATTAAATATTGATCAGTAAGTGCTTGGTTCACCCTACAAAGTTAAGCGGGCCAAGATTACCCGTATGTTAACTTATGATGAATAAAATCAAATCAGCTTTTACCAAATAGGAATGTCATGCTTTATTTCTTGGTGATGGTTACTTTCCTGCCTTCAATTTTAAAACCGATATCGGCGGTAGTGGCTATCAGTTTGAGTACATCAGAAAGTTTACTGCTTTTGGAAATCCAACCACCAGGCATTATCGCATTGGTTACTTCTTTTTCTAAAATAATATCAACGTCGTACCATCTCGAAATTTTATTCAGTGCACTTTCGAAATTATCACCTTGAAATGCAAAATCCCCATCTTTCCATGCTACTTCTAGCTCCGCATCAACGTGATCTACTTTAAGTTCTTTAAAATCGAAAACACTTTGTTCGCCAGCATTGAGCTTGGCCATACGCTGTGTAGATTTATCGAAGACCTCTACAGCTCCTTCTAACAAAGTAACTTTAACATTTTTATCACCATTGTAGCTACTTACATTAAAATGAGTACCGGTTACTTTTATTTCCTGCAATTTAGTGGCTACAATAAATGGTCGGCTTTTGTCTTTGGCAACTTCAAAGTAGGCTTCCCCAACCAATTGTACCGTACGCGTTTTTGCATTGGCAAAAGATGAAGGATATTTGATAGATGAAGCGGCATTTAGCCAAACTAAGCTTCCATCTGGCAACTTTAGCTTATAATTTTGTGCCCTTGCTGTCACTAAGGTATACTGGCCATTACTAGCTCCCTTCTGCGGATCTGTTACTGTTTGCTTGTCATTTCCAGAAAGCAGTACCTTTTTACCGTCGTCTAAAATCAACGTAGCGGTATGGGTTCCAGGTTCAATGTCATTCTTAATTACGAATCGAGGTTCATCAATATCTCCAGCCCCTTTATTGCTCCATTTCAAAATACCGATCACCGCAACAATCAATACGGCAGCGGCTATTGCCCATGGCCACAAGCGTAAACTCTTACGCTCAACAAGTGTGGTTTGCGCTAATATTTTAGATAAAATTTGCTGCTTTTTATCTTCAAAATCCACTTCGGTAGAAGGGTTTGGCAAATCATTGGCCTGCTGCATATACCAGCTTTCTACCAAAGCAATTTCCTCGGCACTGGCTTCCTCCCTTAAATATTTGCTAAGCAGCTCGCTCTTATTATCTTGCATCTCTGATTTCTAAAATAATTTGAAAAACAATATTAACTTCAAAAAAAGCATCACCACGTCACCAAGCTTTATTCTAAGACTTTTGATTGCCCTACCTAAGTTACTTCTAACCGCATTTTCTGTAGTCCCTAATTTCTCGGCAATTTCTTTATAGGTAAGATGATGATTTCTACTCAGTTCAAATATTTCTCTTTGGATAGCTGGCAGGGCCGTAATTTCTTGTTCAATAAGTACAGCAAGCTGTTTTTCTCTAATATCGTAATCTGCAAAATGCCCACCTTTTTCTTCAAACTGTTTTAGTGAGTGTAAATATTTACGCTTCACCTTATTATGGTTGAAATGATTTAAAATTCTATTTCGGATAACAGCATATAGATAGCCCGAGAAGGTCTCTTTCAGCTGCATGGTGGCGGCTTTGTTATAAAAAATGACAAAGGTTTCTTGAACAACGTCCTCCGCCTCTTCATCGTTTTGCAACATTCGGCGAGCGTGTTGATAGAGCATGGCCCAATAACGATCGTAAAGTGTTGTAAAGGCCCGCTCATCAGCATTGCGGACAAGGTCTACAAGTACCTCATCTGAAAGGTGAGCATATGTTTTCAATAGTGTGTTTTTGTGTAATTAAATAAAGGCATTTTTCACCCTTAAAAAAGAAGATAGGCGACGAAAGGATGGGCTCGAAAAATGTTGTTCTTAGTAGACCTACATCAAAAAAATATACTGAAATCCTCTTTCTTAAAATAAAGTTAAACAAATATTCTAAAACCTTCTATTGCCAATTCATTTTAATTTCGCTTTAAAACTATAGGGTTTAAAACATGCTAAGACTTTTATTCGCCACCAAAATATCGTCAAAAAAGGAATTACGCAGCTTACAAAGCTTGTCCAAACGTCAACAAATTATGATCAGGATCTAACAGTGAAAACTCTCGTTGCTGCCACGGTTTAGTAGCTAGTGCTCCGTTAGGATGTATTTTTACACCATTACTGATTAACGACTGATACAGTTCATCAATATCGTTGGTTCGGAGGTAAACTTGTCCATAATTTTCTTTTGGATCAAGGTCATTAAACCTAAAAAAATGCAGTTCAATTTGGTCTTTTGACAAGATCAGGTAATCTACATAATCAGCTACCTCTTTAAAACCCAATTGATGGATATAATATACTTTCGTGACTGCAATATCACGCATGGGCAGCTTTGGATGAATATGGGTAAGCATAAGAAATTCAATTTGATGTTTAAAGTTTAAAAAGCTAAAGTGATTTCACAAGTTTTTGTTTGACAAGCAGCATCCCAGCAGCAATTTCCCAACAGCAGACAAAACAGTAGAAAGATCGGCGTGAGGTTTGGACATATACTCCCGAAATTGCAAAAATATTTTGGATATTTTAAAAAGCAACCACATTACAGACGGGCAGTGACTCATGGCAATTATAACACAAAAAAGCTATATTTGAGTTAAAGAAACAAGATTCACCATGAGGCTAACGGTTTTACTTTTTGTATTAGTATTGTGTTTGAATTCCTGTATTAAAGATGCTCCCGCCAATCCAGAAGCAGATATCGAATCTTTTGAAGTAGATCCAAAACTACTTACAGGGCAAACATTTATTGATCAGGTAAACCGTAAAATATTACTTTACCTCACCAAAGACGCTTATGCAGCAGGGATTACCCCCACCATCACCACTTCCAAAAATGCAAGCATTAGCCCCGCCTCTGGACAAAAAATTAATTTTAACGGTAGTAACGAGGTTACCTATACCGTTACCGCACAGCAACAGCCCAACCAAAAAACTTATACCATACAGGTGGTAAATGTGGGCGATTGGAACTTTAAGTTTGAAAAGTGGCTACAAAACGATGCGGATAAATACGAATATCCTGTAGAAGATGACCTGAGTACCTTATGGACGTCTGGCAACCCTGGCGTTGCACTTTCTGGCGTATCTAAAGATCCGCTATCCTATCCTACTCGATCTACAACGGATGGTTATTTAGGCTCAAAAGCGGCAGAAATGGTCACCATTAAAGGAACTGCGCTGTCTTCTATTGTAGGAATTTATCTGTACGCAGGTTCTGTGTTCATCGGCAATTTCAACCCCTCAGTAGTACTCATCAAACCTTTGGCAGCCACTGAATTTGGTGCCCCGTACGTAGGTTTACCCGCCAGATTTACGGGCTATTATAAATACACGCCTGGCGCAGCTTACCAAGACGAAAACCAAAACATTATTGCAGGCAAAACCGATGAGTGCTCTATTTACGCCGTGCTGTTTGAAGGCCCAGAACGTTTGGATGGCACCAATATCAACACCTCCGAACGCATTATTGCTACCGCAAAATTAAGCGATGGATCGGCCAAGGCTAACTTTACCAAATTTGATATTCCTTTTGTTTATAAAAATGGCCAATTGCCAGCGGCTAATAAAAACCTAATGCTGGCCATCGTTGCCTCTTCTAGTAAAGACGGAGATCATTACAAAGGCGCTATAGGCAGCCGTTTAGTGGTCGACAATTTATCGATCATCCCAAAATAGTTCCTATGTATAAATACCTGCTCTTAACCGTTCTATTATTGGGTGCAACCTGCTTTACGTTTGCGCAAAACCACGGCGATACTACCTCTAAATTTGTACACAACGTTCATATTGGCTATAACATTGGCGGGCTGGCCCCTATTTCTTTCCCCAATACCATCAGAAAGATCAATAGCTATTCTTCTGGCTTTTCACCAAGTTTTGGTTATGAACTCAACTACCGACTCCATCAAAAATGGGGCCTTGCCATTGGGCTTAGAATGGACTGGAAAAACATGAGCGTTCAGGACAGCGTGCAGTATTTCCACACCTTGGTTTCTATGGATGATGCCACTATTGAAGGTAATTTTAGCGGTACCAATACCACTAAAGTGAAAAACATTTACCTGGCAGTTCCTATCCAAGCACTGTTTTATGCTGGCAATAACTGGAAATTAAAACTGGGTGTTTATTTGGCTCATTTGGTACGTCCTTCATTTTATGGTTCTGTTTCTGATGGTTACCTGCGCAAAGGCGATTCATTGGGCGAAAAAGTGATTATCGACTATGCCAGTTTTGATTTTGATAAAGAGCAACGAACTTTTGATTTTGGCATTTCGACAGGTGCAGAGAAGTTGGTGTATAAAAACTTTTCGGCAAAGGCCGATTTACAATGGGGCCTGCAACCTGTATTCCCTCATTCATTTAATGGGATCTCTTTTAATATGTACAACATTTTTGGAACACTGGGCGTTAGCTATCGTTTTTAAAATAAAAATATTGGGTATTCTCCTAAAGGGCATCTATTTTAGATAGCTCATTATTAACAACTATTCATCTCATCCAATAATGACTGGACCTGATCAGTTTCTTTTCTTTTTTAGTGCATTGGGGGCTTTTAATGGCTTCTTACTTGCCATCTATTTCGCCATACATGCAAAAAAGAAAATTTTCACCAACTACTTTTTGTCTCTGTTGCTGTTGGTTTTAAGTATACGGGTCATCAAATCTGTTTTTTTCTATTTCAATCCACAGCTATCCAATATCTTTATCCAAATTGGGCTTTCAGCTTGTATACTTATCGGGCCATTTCTTTTTCTTTACCTCAAGACCTACGCAGAAGATAAGAAACCAAATTGGGCGGTCCACGTCCTCCCTTATCTGATAGCCATTAGTGTATTAGGTATGCTTTACCCCTATGTTGAACACACCTTTATTTGGAGAAGGTGGATTATAAAAACCATCTATGCACAGTGGTTCATCTACATCATTTTGTCTGTAAAATACCTTAGGCCTATTTTTCAAAAATTCAAAAACAACGAAAGTTTACGTAAAATAGATGTTTGGCTGCTCAGCATTTATATAGGAGTTACCCTAATTTGGCTAGCCTATGCCATGGCGGCGTATACCTCTTATATCACTGGTGCCTTATCATTCACTTTTATCCTTTACGTAGCCATATTGCTGTTAGTTTTTAAGAGCAGCAGCGAAACTACTTTTTTTGAAGAAAAAGAGAAATACAAAAACAAAGAGATCGATCAAAAAACCTTAGAGGCGATTGGCCAAAAATTAGCCCTGATCACTGAACAAGAACTATTCCTCAATCCCAATTTCACCCTTGATGAAGCAGCCAAAGAGCTGAAGCTAAGCAAACACACCCTATCTCAATATGTCAATGAAATATTGGGTAAATCTTTCTCCAATCTCATTAAAGAATATAGGATTGAAAAAGCTAAGCAGTTATTAGAAACTGAAAAAAACTACACCATCGAAAGCTTGGGCTACGACAGCGGCTTCACTTCAAAATCAACCTTCTTCACTGCCTTTAAAAAAGTAACAGGACTCACTCCAGCAGAATATCAAAAAGCCTATTCAAAATGAGTTCTATTTTATAGAATAGAACTTCTACATTATAAACTAAAGCCTTTAACAGACAAATACACGAGACATTTGCCCTCATTATTTAACCACTAAAAAATTAAAAAAATGAGAAAAGTGTTTCTATTGATCGGACTTAGTCTTTTGTTCCTGAACGTAAATGCCCAAGTAAACGAAACTAAAAATGATTTGCAGGCCATCCAAAAAACATTGGACCTTTACATGGACGGACAGGCCTTTGCCGACTCTGCCAAGATCGCACAAGCCTTTCACGACTCTTGGCAACTAAAAGGTTTTAGCGACAACGAATTTAGGGTGATCACTAAAGAAAAGTATCTGGTAGGCTACAAAAAACGTGATACCAAACCTAACAATTGGTCGGCCCGAACGGTATTCATCGACATTTCGAATAATGCTGCCGCTGCAAAAGTGGAAATCAGCACCCCAAGATTTCTATTTACCGACTATTTCAATCTGCTAAGAACCGATAAGGGCTGGTTTATTGTAGATAAAATTTCGAGCCGTGTACCGCACAAAACAGTGGAGACACCCGCAGTAAAATCAAAGTAATCACCAATAGATTTTCAGCTAATTTTTAATGCTATGAATAAAGTACTAGTTGCATTACTGGTTTGTATGGGTGTAAACTTTGCCAGTAGCCATGCCCAAAAAAGGATTCTGTTCGTTACTTCTAATCAAGATTTTTACGGGAATACAAAAATAGCCACCTCCAATCACTTTCAGGAAATCATAGTGCCTTATGATGTATTTACAACCGCAGGATACCTTGTCGATTTCATTAGTCCAAAAGGCGGTGCCATTCCAATTGGCTATATCAACTCGTCGGATACGCTTCAAAAAAAGTACCTGTATAACGGTTGGTTTATGGATAAACTAGCACATACCATGAAACCTACTGAAATTAATGCAGATCATTATTCGGCTATTTTATATACAGGAGGAGGTGCAGCCATGTTTGGTGTAGCCGAAGACAAAACCATCCAAGAAATAGCAAGGAAAATTTATCATAGAAGTGGAGTGGTTTCGGCCATCTGCCACGGAACCGCTGGGTTGGCTTTTTTAAAGGATGAGAATGGAAGTTCCTTATACAAGGATCGAAAAATTACGGGCTATCCAGACAAATTCGAGGATAAAGAAGCAGCATATTACAAAACATTCCCCTTTGCTATTGATAAAGCTATCCAGAACAACAAGGGCAATTTTGTATACTCCGACAAAGGCGGTGATGGTTTTTATGTGATTGATGGCAGATTTGTTACTGGTCAAGACCCAAGTTCAGCCTCAAAAATGGCCACTGAAATCGTTAGGCTATTAAATCTGAATCA
>NZ_JAELTX010000089.1 GCF_016429065.1 Pedobacter sp. ASV17 | reverse complement strand
ATCCTAATGCCGTAGCACGTTCTTTAAAAACAGGATGTAAATCATCGACAATTAATATTTTTTTGCTCATGCCTAAGGCGTTTTTTTAATGTATTCGAGCGTTTGTTCAATCCAATCGCCCTTGTAGGGATCTAACAGCACATCTGGATTAATGCCCTTGCTTTCGTAGGCAAGCTCTTTATCAATACCATTCATATCGGTAGGATAAAAAGTAAAGCGACCGCTGGGAAGCAACATTGTTTTTCCGTAGTTGCTGCCAAATGTAATCATCCCCTTAGATTGTTCGCCAAGCGTTGTTACATTTTTTTGGTCTTTTAACGCTATAATGACTTGCTCGGCATTGCTCACCGTTTGGGCATTTTGTAAGATAAAGATTTTGCCTTTATATTTTTTAAGGAGATTGATGAATTTTTGCGACGTTTTATAGCCACCACCTGAATTATTTCGTAAGTCTACAATCAAATACTTAGCGGCTAAATGCCCATCAATGGTTTTAAAAAACTCCTCTGATTTTTTGATATTGGCATTATCCGCATTGAAGTTGCTCAGCCTCATATAGCCCGCCCCATCATCCAGAGCTTTATATTCGAAATTCTCAGCGGATTTGGCAAGTATAGAAAATCTCTTTTCCTTGCTTTTCACAAATGGTGTTCCGATGAGTACTCCATTGACCAATCTTACATTTTTAATTAATTGATAGGGAACGTTTTTGCCTCCATATTGCACACAGTTGTAGCCACCATAAGGGGTTTTGGTGATTTCACTCATTAAAATGCCGTTTTTGAGCAGCACCATGTTATAATGCTGTTGGTCGGTAGTGTAAAGTCCAAAATCATAATCGCCCATGTAATAAATGCCTTCCAACTCATTTTTATCTTTTTGGGCCAACTGTTTTCTTAAAGAATCGATATTGATGGGCAGGGAAATGTAAGCTGACTTTAAAGTCGAATCGGGCGTACGGTAAAATCCTAAGTGATTATCGTTAATGGGATAAATCAGACGGCTTAATTGCTTAAAAGTTACTTTCTCGTCTGCATTTTTCACCTTTTCTTTAACCTCTTCATAAAGCCGCTGGTAACTGGCATCGCCTTTTAGCAACTTTTTATACGAGGGCATTTTTTGGATCGCTTGATATAGCGCATCCACATCTGTTTGGTTTTGATCTTGCTGGGCAAAAGCTGCCAATCCTAGCAATGAAATTAAGAGGGTGCAAATTGAAGTCTTCATTACCATTAAAGACATATAGTTTTAGATTAAGGTTGCATCACCTGGTAGATAAAAAATTAGTCAGTTCAATAAAATCGGCTACAGTAAGTTGCTCTGCTCTTTTTTCATAAAAAGGATGCTCGCCCAGCTTGTCTCTTGGTACCACGGCAGAAAGTGCATTTCTCAATGTTTTTCTACGTTGGTTAAAGCCTGCTTTCACTGCTCTCCAAAATAATTTCTCATCACAGCCCAACTGTTCTACACCATTTCTAGATAAACGAATTACACCCGAATTAACCTTTGGCGGTGGATTAAACGTTCCTGGTTTTACAGTAAACAGGTAGTCGATATTGTAGTACGCTTGAGTGAGCACACTTAATATACCATACTCTTTAGTGCTGGGCTTAGCGGCTACACGTTCGGCCACTTCTTTTTGGAACATGCCCACCATTTCTACAATGTTTTGACGGTTCTCCAAAATCCTGAATAAGATTTGCGAAGAGATATTGTAAGGGAAATTACCAATTACGGCAAACTTACCTGGGAAAATAGATTCGAAGCTAAGTTTTAAAAAATCGCCATTAATGAGCCTATCTCCCAACTGGGGATATTTTTCGCGAAGGAAGTTGAAGGATTCCACATCGATATCGATCAGAAAGGTCTCCAAATCTTCTCTGGACAGCAAAATATCCGACAAAATTCCCATTCCAGGACCTACCTCCAATACCTGACGATATTTATCGGTATGGATAAGCCCATCCACAATTTTTTGTGCAATGTTCTTATCGGTTAAAAAATGTTGTCCTAAATGCTTCTTCGCTTTAACTAAACTCATATTACCCCAACCCCTAAAGGGGCTTTAAAATTTAAAGTTCAAAGGTAAGAAATTAGTCCGAGGTCGAGCGTCCGAAGTACAATGATAAGATGCAAATCTCAAATCTCATATCTCACATCTCACATCTATTCGTTATTTTGCGCTAAATTTAAACATTAGCATGAGCAACAAAGTTAAGATAGGTATTAGTATAGGCGATATTAACGGCATTGGTTTAGAGGTAATTTTAAAAACACTTGCCGAAAGCAAGATTTTGGATTACTGTACGCCAATTGTTTATGGCCATACCAAAGTTGCCTCTTTTCACCGCAAAACTTTACGTTTAAGCGAGTTCATGTTCAATGTAATTCCTAATGCCGAAGCTGCTGCTTCTCATAAGCCTAATATGATTAACTGTTGGGAAGAGGATATCAAGATAGATTTGGGCACTGCCAATGAAACTGGAGGTAAATACGCCTTTATTTCATTGCAAAAAGCTACCGACGACCTGGTACGTGGCGCTATTGATGCATTGGTAACGGCACCTATCAATAAAAACAACATTCAATCTGCCGATTTTAAATTCCCAGGTCATACCGAGTACCTTCAAGAGCGTAGCGGAAGCAATGACGTGTTGATGTTTTTAGTAAGCGATCTTTTACGTGTTGGCGTAGTGACTGGACACATTCCTGTAACCGATGTAGCCAAAAGCATTACCAAGGAAAAAATTGTTAAGAAACTACAATTGATCAATGAAAGCCTGAAAAAGGATTTTTGGATCGAAAAACCTAAGATTGCGGTGTTGGGCCTTAACCCACATGCGAGCGACAATGGCCTGTTGGGTAACGAAGAGGCGGAAATTATTGCACCAGCGATCCAAGAAGCTTTTGACAAAGGAATCATCAATTTTGGCCCTTATCCTGCCGATGGATTTTTTGGCAATGGCACCTATAAACAATTTGATGCCGTGCTGGCCATGTACCACGATCAAGGCTTAATCCCTTTTAAGACCATTGCTTTTGAAACGGGTGTAAATTATACCGCTGGACTAAAATTTGTACGCACTTCGCCAGACCATGGTACTGGTTACGATATTGCAGGCAAAAACCTGGCAGATCCTACTTCGTTCATGGAAGCTCTATTTGCGGCCATTCATATTGTTAAAAACCGTAGGGAACAAGAAGCAATGTTGCGCAATCAGTTAAAAACTGGCGGCAAAATCATTGAAACGGCTACCGACGTAAAGGACGACGCGAACTAATAAACTTTAAACTTATTTTAGGGAATGACAAGAAAACTCTTATTGATTTACACTTGCCTCGTTCTACCTGGAATAATGTGTTTCGCTCAGCAAAAGAGAACAAACCCCATTAAGGGCGAAATTATTTTTTCATCGTCGGCCATAATCCCCGATAGTGCATTTTTCGTCAAATCTTTAAAAGAAAGTCAAAAACGATTCTTTAACCGTTTCATTAAAAAACTTGACGACAGCAACAATATAGATACGGCCGAAATGTTATTCTTAATGGAGAATCATATCTCTCCCAGTATGATTACCGAAACAAAAGACCATTACTTCTTATATAAATACAAAGGCAATTCTATTGAAAGTCATCAAACAGATGGCAAACAAAAATCCAATAAATTTTCAATCATTGACACCCAAAAATCTACCATTACAGATGTAGAGATTTTCGACAATGATACCGTTGCTACAGACCCCATTAATTTTTCATATACTGGCGTCAAAGAAGAAAACATACAGGAACTTAGGCATGAGAAAAGGATCATCAATGGCTACGAATGCTTTAAAGTGATTTACACCTATAAACTTGACTTTCTAGAAGATGACGATTATCTTAAAGTGATAAGCAATAACGAACAAAGTACAGCAACTTATTGGGTTACCGAAAAGTTCCAATCTTTATTCCATCCTGTTTGTAAGGAAAATAGCATTTTAGAAAAATATTACCCCCTAGAAATCACCTACGACAATCCTCTATATAAAGGATTAACCGTTATTTATAGATTAAAATCCATAAATCTTTCCTATTAATCGCTAACCCCTATTCAAGAAATCTCGTCCTTGTGGAGTGATAGATGCGGCCCATTGCACACTGTCTCTATCTATTTTGACGTAGCCTAGCGCTTCTAATTCTTCATAATCAGCTTCTCTGCCTCCTAATATAGAGGAGCTCACTTGTTGTTCAATAACCTCCAACAGTTCTATTAATTCTACTCTTTCCATAATATTGTTTTGTTTTTAGGATAAACAATTAACAAGGGGTTAAAGTTTACTTACAATTTGTTTTTTGGTAGGACACATACTCGGCATACAAAGGCTCGTTCACCATTCGTTTCAACGCTCTTACATGCGGATCACTGGTTTCATTGCTCTGACTGCGCAACAACATATTTTGCAAACCCGATTTTAAAGGCAAGCAGTCGTTATTCATAGCCATCTCTTTTGTTTTCTGCAAAGAATACTCAAAAGCTGCTTTTTCACTGTCTTCCGGATTTCTTTGAGGTCGAGGCGTTTTATCAAAATAATGCAGGTGCCCAACTTCGTGGTACAATACTACCAACAACCTATTATCATCAAAACGGGGCTTTTTATTGATAAAGTAATCCAGGTTAAACGTTATTGTGCCATTAGGATTAGCAAAGCCAGGTCCCGTAGCTTTTTTATTGATAAAAACGACTTGTTTCAGCAAAGGCTCATGATCTAATAGCTGATGAAATAATTGATAAAACTTTGGAAAGGCAGTTTTACTCTCTTCGATGATGCGATAGCCTGCCGTATCAGGAACTTTGGAATGCTGGGCCTTAGCGATAATGCTAAGGAAAAATAAAAAGAGAAGGGGCGATAAAATTTTCATTTTGTTAGTGAGGTTTTCGATAAGACCGCTTCGGCCGCAAATAGTTTAACCATAACAAAAGCCAAATGCTTTTTGCTCTGTAAAATAAACCTTATTGAAGCGAGTACGAGGATATTCCCGATGATTCGGGAAGGACGAAGTAAAAGCGGAAAGAAGGGCTGCTTTAGCCACGATTCAGCGCCATTGTTTTCCAAATAATTAGCCGCTGTAATTCTTTTAATATTTTCTGCTACTCATTTTTATAAATTTATTTTCAATTCAGAAATTATTTCATACCTTTGCAGGCTAAAATTTAGTTACAATTGAAAGCATTAAAACAATTTTCAATCCCGTTTACCGGTTTAAAATTGGGAAAGCATCAATTCGATTTTGAAATTGATAAGAGCTTTTTTGATGCATTTGAGCACTCTTTGGTTAAAGATGGAGCGCTTAAAGCAACGGTTGAACTAGATAAACAAGAGACCATGTTAATTTTGGGTTTCCATGTTGAAGGAACGATAAAATTAAACTGCGACAAATGTTTATCTGATTTTGACCAACCAATTGAATTAAACGAAAGGCAGATTGTAAAGTTTGCAGAAGATGCAGAAGGCGAAGAGGAAGATTTAGAAATCATCATTTTGCCGAGAAAGGAAACCGCAGTTGACGTTTCTGAATTGATTTATGAATTCATTACCGTTGCAGTACCTTTTATTAACAAATGCGAGCAAGCTGGACAAACCTGTGATGAGCAGATGCTGAATACTTTAGACAAGCTGCAAGCAGGAAACGAAGAACAAGAAGAACAAATTGACGACCCACGTTGGGAAGCGTTAAAAAAATTAAAATAGTAAATAAAAAACTCAGATGGCACATCCAAAGCGTAAAACTTCTAAACAAAGAAGAGATAAAAGAAGAACACACTACAAAGCTGTAGCTCCTTCGTTGACTACTTGCCAAACTACTGGTGCAGTACACGTACCCCACCAAGCTTACAACGTTGATGGTAACCTTTACTACAACGGTAAATTAGTTATAGAAAACACTTCGATAGGTTAATTTTCTGAAAAATTTTTGTGTTCCGTTAGTTTAAGGTTAACTTAGCCAATGGAAATAAAAGCCAGCTTGGCTTACACAAAAGATTTTTTACTATGAAAATAGGTCTCGATATTATGGGCGGAGACTATGCTCCCAAAGCAATTGTTTTGGGAGCAATAGCAGCTCATCAATCCCTGGCTCCAGATGAGCATTTAGTGCTAATTGGAGATACCCAGCAGATTAAACCGCTTCTTTCTGAGCAAGGATTCAATCCCGATCATTTCGAATTCGTACACACCGAAGAAGTGATTGGCATGGGTGAACACCCCACTAAGGCTATCCTTCAAAAACCCAATTCTAGCATTTCTGTTGGCTTTCAATTATTAAAAGAAGGCAAAATTGATTCGTTTGCAAGTGCAGGCAATTCTGGGGCTATGCTCGTGGGCGCTGTTTTTAGCGTTAAGCCCATTGCAGGCATTGCCAGACCGTGCCTTTGTACCATTGTACCCAAACTAAAAGGAGGCGTTGGCCTTTTATTAGATGTTGGCGCAAATGCAGACTGTAAACCAGACAACTTGGTAGATTTTGGTATTTTAGGCAGCTTGTATGCGGAGCATATCATGCAAATTGAAAATCCGAAGGTGGCGCTAATGAACATTGGCGAAGAAGACGAAAAAGGCAACATGCTTGCCATGGCTACCTTTCCATTAATGAAACAATCCCCACATTTTAATTTTGTTGGCAACGTTGAAGGCAGAGACCTTTTTAACGATAAGGCCGATGTAATTGTGTGCGATGGTTTTACTGGAAACATTATGCTTAAACTGGCTGAGTCTTTTTACGTACTGACTATCAAGAAGGGATTAAAAGATGAGTTTTTTGACCGTTTCAATTATGAAAACTATGGTGGCAGCCCTGTATTAGGTGTAAATGCCCCAGTGTTGATTGGACATGGAATATCGAGCCCAGAAGCCGTGAAGAATATGATCTTCCAATCTAGGGACATGATTAATACTGGATTGGTTGGTAAAATACAGGCCGCATTCCAATAATTAAACAAACAACAAAATGAGTAAAATTCACGCTGCTATTACCGCAGTTAATGGTTACGTTCCCGAATATGTGTTAACCAACAAGGAGTTAGAAACTATTGTTGACACCTCTGACGAGTGGATTACCACCAGAACTGGTATTAAAGAGCGAAGAATATTAAAAGGCGAAGGCTTGGGCACCTCGGATATGGCCGTGCCTGCCGTAAATGGTCTTTTGAAAAAAAGAGGCATTGACGCCAAAGAAATTGACCTGATTATTTTTTGTACCACCACTCCTGATTTTACTTTTCCTGCTACCGCTAATGTGTTGGCAGATAAAATTGGAGCTGTAAATGCTTGGGGCTACGACCTACAAGCGGCTTGTTCTGGTTTTGTTTTCGGACTCACCACAGGCGCACAGTTCATCGAATCGGGCAAACATAAAAAAGTATTGGTAGTAGGTGGCGATAAGATGTCGTCTATCATCAATTATGAAGACCGTACCACTTGTATTATTTTTGGCGACGGTTGTGGATGTGCTTTGCTAGAGCCTAATGAAGAAGGCTTTGGTATACAGGATTCGATTTTAAGAAGTGACGGTTCAGGCGGTAAATACCTAGGCATGAAAGCTGGAGGATCTGTACACCCTGCAACTCACGCAACCATAGATGCTAAAGAACATTTCGCTTACCAAGAAGGACAAACCGTATTTAAGTTTGCCGTAACCAATATGGCTGATGTAGCTGCTGAAATCATGGAAAGAAATAGTCTTTCTTCTGATGACGTGGCATGGCTGGTACCTCACCAAGCGAACAAACGCATTATTGATGCCACTGCATCGAGAATGGGCGTAGATAGCGAAAAGGTAATGGTTAACATTGAACGTTATGGCAACACCACTAACGGCACTATCCCACTTTGTTTATGGGAATGGGAAAAAGACCTTAAAAAAGGCGACAACATTATTATTGCTGCCTTTGGTGGAGGGTTTACCTGGGGTTCAGTTTACTTAAAGTGGGCTTATAACAGCTAATTAGTGATTGGGTTGATTGGATGGTTTGTTGTTTAGGGAATTAATTATCAAATGTTTATTACCTAAAAAGCACCCAAAAAACTAAAAAACCAGACATCTAAAAAACTAATAAAAACCTTAACTTAGTTAATCAAAATAAGACAACAATTATTTAACATAACAAAAAGAGAATGGATATTAAACAAATTCAGGAACTTATAAAATTTGTTTCTCGGTCGGGAGTGAATGAAGTTTCTCTAGAACAAGAAAACTTCAAAATTACCATCAAAACTAACCAAAATCCAGTTTATGTAAATGCTGCCGTTCCTACACAGGCACCAGTTGCAACAGCTGTAGCACCAGTGGCGGCCCCTGCTCCAGTAGCAGCAGCACCTGCGGCACCAGCGGCATCTACCGCTTCAGAAGACACTTCTAAGTACATTACCATAAAATCTCCTATGATTGGTACTTTTTATCGTTCTGCAAGCCCTGACAAACCTTCGTTTGTAAATGTTGGTGACGAAATAGGCACTGGTAAAGTGGTTTGTATCATTGAAGCAATGAAACTTTTCAACGAAATTGAAAGTGAAGTTTCTGGCCGTATCGTGAAGATATTGGTAGACAACGCAACTCCTGTGGAGTACGACCAACCTTTATTCTTAGTAGAACCTATTTAATTAGCAAATTAATCAATTAGCTAATCAGCTAATTAAAGAGAAATTATGTTTAAAAAAATATTAATTGCCAACAGGGGCGAAATCGCTTTGCGTATTATCCGCACCTGTAAGGAGATGGGCATTAAAACCGTGGCGGTTTACTCTACAGCTGATAGAGATAGCTTACACGTACGTTTTGCCGATGAGGCTGTTTGTATTGGCCCACCGCCGAGCAAAGACTCTTACTTGAGCATTCCTAACATTATTTCTGCTGCGGAATTAACCAATGCAGATGCCATACACCCAGGTTACGGCTTCTTGTCTGAGAATGCTAAATTCTCTTCAGTTTGTCGCGATTACGGGATTAAGTTCATTGGTGCTACACCAGAGCAAATCAATAGTATGGGCGATAAGTCGTCGGCTAAAGAAACGATGAAAAAAGCCGGAGTACCTACTATTCCAGGTTCAGAAGGTTTGTTGGAAAGCGTTAGCGAAGGTATCAAATTGGCTAACGGCATGGGTTATCCTGTCATTTTAAAAGCTACTGCCGGTGGCGGTGGCCGTGGGATGCGTGTAGTTTGGAAGGATGAAGATTTTGAGAATGCTTGGGACAGTGCACGTCAAGAATCAGGTGCTGCTTTTGGGAACGATGGTCTTTATTTAGAGAAATACATCGAAGATCCTCGCCACATTGAAATCCAGATCATTGGTGACCAATATGGTAAAGCTTGCCACTTATCAGAAAGAGATTGTTCTATCCAACGCCGTCACCAGAAATTGGTGGAAGAGGCTCCTTCTCCTTTCATGACTGATGAATTGCGTGAGAAAATGGGAGAAGCTGCGATCAAAGGTGCTTTGGCAGTAAGTTACGAAGGTGCTGGAACTATCGAATTTTTGGTAGACAAACACCGTAATTTCTACTTCATGGAAATGAACACTCGTATCCAAGTAGAACACCCTGTAACGGAAGAGGTAATTAACTTCGATTTGATCAAAGAACAGATTAAAGTTGCTGCTGGCATTCCTATTTCTGGTAAAAATTATACCCCTGATATGCATGCGATCGAATGTCGTATCAATGCAGAAGATCCTTTCAACGGTTTCCGTCCTTCACCGGGCAGAATTACCAATTTCCACTCACCAGGTGGTCACGGGGTTCGTGTAGATACGCACGTATACGCAGGTTACCAAATTCCACCTAACTACGATTCGATGATTGCCAAGCTGATTACCATAGCTCAAACTAGGGAAGAAGCGATTTGCACCATGGAACGTGCCTTGAGCGAATTTGTAATTGAAGGGATTAAAACAACGATTCCTTTCCACTTGAAATTGATGAAGGACCCGAACTTTAGAGCTGGTAATTTTACCACTAAGTTTATGGAGACTTTTGATTTCTCGGAATAAGCAATATTTAATTTTAATGAAAATGCCTCGACAGCTTGTTGGGGCATTTTTGTTTTAGGGTGTTATTTTTAAACCACCTTAGAACATCTAAGCATACTTTCTTATAAAGACCAAAAGCTATTAAACATATAACACGTTGATAATTAAAACATTACAATTAATTAAACCATCTAAGACACCTAAGAGCATCTAAGCATACAGCTAAAACTAAATGTTCTAAAATGTCTAAGGTGATAATTAAAGCATTACAATTATTTGAACCATCTAAGACACCTAAGAGCATCTAAGCATACAGCTCATAAAAACTAAATGTTCTAAAATGTCTAAGGTGATAATTAAAGCATTACAATTAATCAAATCATCTAAGACACCTAAGAGCATCTAAGCATACAGCTCATAAAAACTAAAATGTTCTAAAATGTCTAAGGTGATAATTAAAGCATTACAATTAATTAAACCATCTAAGACACCTAAGAGCATCTAAGCATACAGCTCATAAAAACTAAATGTTCTAAAATGCCTAAGGTGGTAATACAACCAAACCGATTAATTGAACCACATAAGAAACCTAAAAGTACCTAAGCCTACAACCTTTACAAAAACTAAAATGTTCTAAGGTACCTAAGGTGGTAATAGAACTAAACCGATTAATTGAACCACACAAGCAACCTAAATATACCTAAGTCCACCGCCCTTACAAAAACTAAAATGCTCTAAAATGTCTAAGATGGTAATAACTAAATAGTTTTTCACTTTCAACTATCAACTATCAACACTACCTTTACACCAATTAAATATGCAAGGATTAGTCATTAAATCTACCGGGAGTTGGTACCAAGTATCTGCCGAAAACGGCCATACTTATTCTTGTCGCATCAAGGGTAAGTTTCGTATTAAAGGCATACAAACCACCAATCCTATTGCTGTTGGCGATAACGTAAATTTTGAGCTGGAGCCTAATGCCGAAACGGGTGTTATTAACCATTTGCATGAACGGAAGAACTACATCATCCGTAAATCCATTAACCTAAGTAAGCAAACACAAATTATTGCTGCCAACTTGGATCAGGCTTTTTTGATTGTGACCTTGGCCTCACCTCGTACTTCCTTGGGTTTTATCGATAGGTTTTTGGTTACGGCCGAAGCTTACGACATTCCAACCTGCTTGATATTCAACAAACTTGACATTTACAGTGATGATGGTTTGGAGATATTGGCTGACTATAAAGCGATCTACGAAAATATTGGCTACCCCTGCTATGAAGTTTCTGCCCTGCAAGGCACCAATATTGCTCAAATAGAAGCGCTACTGAAAGATAAGGTTACTTTGTTCTCAGGACACTCTGGAGTTGGCAAATCGAGCTTAATTAATGCCATTTTACCTGACTTTGATTTGAAAACTGGAGAGATAAGCGAATCGAGCGATAAGGGCCAACACACCACCACTTTTGCAGAAATGCATCAACTTCCTTTTGGTGGCTACCTGATTGATACGCCAGGCATTAGGGAGCTGGGCATTGTAGACATTGAAAAAGAAGAACTGAGCCACTTTTTTGTGGAAATGAGGGAAAGGCTTAACCAATGCAAGTTTAACAACTGTAGACACATTAATGAGCCTGGCTGTGCCATTATCAAAGCAGTAGAGGAAGGCGAAATAGAACCTTCACGTTATGATAGCTACCAGAGCATTTATTTCGGGAACGATACGAGGGCTTAAATTAGGGATTAGGAGTTAGGGACTAGTGGCTAGTAGTTAGGGATCAGTTACAAATACTAAACTGCGAGTTCTATCTTTATTCTTTACTCCTTGCTCCTTCTTCCTTGCTCCTAGTTCCTTGCTCCTAGTTCCTTAATCTAATTTCGAACAAATTCAGCGTAATGCCTTCATAGTGCTTAGGCAAACCGCTATCCGCAGCAATCTTGATTTTACCTACGTGCTCGAAACCGCAATTGGTGTAGTGACTTAAAAGCTTTTCATTATCCGCCCAAGTATCCATACGGATGTAATCGAGGGGTTTTTCTTGGCTGTGTTCTTTCGCCCAATCCACAATGATATTCACAAAACCATAGCCTCTAAATGCCGGATGCGTAACAATGCGATGGATGTAAACTGCCTTTTCATGGTCTTTACCTAACCAAATTTGCGGATCGTTGTAAGTAACGGCAAAAATGGCCGCCACCGTTCCATCTACCAGGATCTTATATTGTCTTCCCTCTGCTATTTCCTGCTTCACCAATTCCCTATCAAAGCCCTGCCATTGTTTAGGGGAAACTTTCTTTTGATGCTCAATGGCCAAATCGTAAAATTCGAAAATGGTGTCGATGTCAGTGGCTAAACTGTTAAAGACTTGTATGGATTTTTGCATGATGTAAAATTAGCAAAATGTTTTTTGGAGCAGCTTTCTCGAACAACTTGTCACGCGGAGTTTATACCCTCGCAATCCTTCTCTGATACCGCGGGAGGATCAAGATGACCATACAAAAAAATGCAGCGCAAAGCCTCAAACTGAATTTGGGATATGCTAGGGCTAACAAGCTGCCAGCCCATTTTCATTCTTGTTCATCGAAAGAGATTGCTTCGTTCCTCGCAATGACGAGCAAAAAACTATTTCTGTCTGAAATAAATTTGGATAGGTACGCCAGAGAAATCGAAGTTTTCACGCAGCTTATTCTCAATAAAACGCTTATAAGGGTCTTTGATGTATTGAGGTAGGTTACAGAAAAATGCGAACATTGGCGCTACTCCATTGATTTGGGTAATGTATTTGATTTTAATATACTTGCCTTTGGTTGCTGGTGGCGGATATGCCTCAATAATTGGCAATAACACGTCGTTAAGTTTAGAAGTAGGAATTTTCTTAGCTCTGTTTTTCTGCACTTCTAATGCAGTTTCTATGGCTTTGAAAATACGTTGCTTATTTAGCACCGAGATAAAAAGAATAGGCACATCGGTAAATGGCTGCAACTTATGTTTAATTTGCTCTTCGAATGCCTTCATGGTCTTGTCGTTCTTTTCGATCAAATCCCATTTATTCACCAAAATCACCACTCCTTTTTTGTTCTTCTCCGCTAGGTGAAAAATATTGATATCCTGTGATTCTATGCCTTCTTCCGCATCCAACATCAGCATCACCACGTCAGAATCTTCCAAAGCTTTAATGGTCCGCATTACCGAATAAAATTCGATGTTTTCTTTTACCTTGGTTTTTTTGCGCAAACCAGCGGTATCAATAAACATAAATTCGTGTCCATATTGGTTATAGTGGATATGGATCGAATCACGTGTAGTTCCAGCAATTGGGGTTACAATATTTCTGTCTTTACCAATTAGGGCATTAATCAAAGAAGATTTACCTACGTTCGGCCTACCTACAATGGTAATTTTTGGCAAAGTATTTTCTTCTTCTTGAATATCTTCGAAGTGCTTAACCACTTCATCCAACAAATCACCAGTACCAGAACCAGTCATCGAAGAGATGGTATAAATTTCGCCCAGACCAAAGCTATAGAATACGGATGATTCTGTTTCTAATGCCGTGTTATCTACTTTGTTCACCACTACAAAAACAGGCTTTTTGCTCTTGCGAAGTAAGTTAGCGATGTCATCATCCAAATCGGTAATACCAGTAGTTACATCAACCATGAAGATAATTACAGACGCTTCTTCTATCGCAATTACTACCTGCTCGCGAATGGCGACTTCGAACAAATCTTCGGAGTTGGCCACATATCCACCAGTATCAATTACCGTAAATTCTTTATCTGTCCACTCGGCTTTGCCGTAATGTCTATCTCTGGTTACCCCACTAAAATCATCAACAATAGCCTTACGACTTTCGGTTAAGCGGTTAAAAAGGGTTGATTTTCCTACGTTGGGTCTGCCTACAATGGCGATGATATTGCTCATTTTAATATACGATTTTGCTTGCCTGCGTTTAGGCAGGGGTTTACGATTTCAGCATTTTGAACGACATACAATCATTCGGAACCTGTTTCTCGTTTCATTCCCTTTTTGCGTAAAGGGTTTGACTTGCAAAAGTACGCTTATTTTTTGAACAATTGGCGAGGAACTTTACATGTAGCTACGAAGGGATACAACAAATATCGATTTCTATTTATGCTGTTGCAATAGTTTCACTCCCTCTGGTCCTTTCAAGGCAGCATAAATAATACCTCCAATAATTGCCAAAAAGATATAAACTACAAATACTAAAAGTAAAATGAGAAATACCTTGAGTATGATAATTCCTATAGATCGATCAGGATAAAACCCTCGATAAAACCAAACAAAAATGAAAGGTATAGTGAACACCGAGCCAGAAAATATCAACATAAACGAATCTACATTACCTCTGAATGCAAAAAGGAGGGGATAAATAACAATGATGGTAGTCAATGTATAAAAAGAAAGGCCAAAAGCATTCATGACGATGTGCTCGAAATAGTTTTGTCCCCATTTACGAAATACAATCCAAGTAAAAATGGCAAAAAAAGGCACCATTGCCAGCATCAAGAAAGAGTTATAGCTAGAAATGAAAGCAAACACTTTACTAGACATTTCAGGCGCACCAGACTTAGCATTAACCTCTCGTATGATTTCACTCATTCCCAGAAACTTGAATGAGATAAGCGCAGAGATACCGCTCAACACAAATGCCAACAGAATTGGCTTATAGTGACTTACTCTGTTCCCCTCTACAAAATCTCTCGCAGTTTTACCTGGATTTTTAAGAATGTTTTTTACAGAATATAAAAAACCCTTATTGGTATGCACCAGCAAATATTGCACCTCATCCACAACGTATTTTCGATCTATTCGTTTATATTTCTTCTGTCCACAGTTGCTACAAAAATTTTCAGCAATGGTTGCTTCACAGTTCAGACAGGTACTTGCCATTTTAACAGGGTTGTTTTGCGTTTCTATCGTAATTTATTATCCATTCCAAGGCTAAAATTTAAACCTCAAAAATGGTTATGCAAGTATAAAAAAAAGCAATAAAAAAGCCAAGGACAAAACCCTCGGCTCTAAAATATTTTCGAATAAATATGTGCTGTTTTTTTGGCAGTTCAACTAGCCATCGTAACCGAAGTTTTTAAGGTAGTTCTTTTTACTTCTCCAATCTGGAATTACTTTCACAAAGGTTTCCAAAAACACTTTTGAATCGATGAACTTCTCGATGTCCTTACGGGCTTCCATTCCTACTTTTTTCAAACTAGCCCCCCCCTTACCTATCAGGATGTTTTTTTGCGATTCACGCTCTACAATAATTTCGGCCCTAATTCTGGTCAGATTTTCCTCTTCCTTAAATTCGGTAACAATTACTTCAGTACTATAAGGAATTTCCTTTTGGTAGTTATTAAAAATCTTTTCCCTGATGATTTCCGAAGCAAAGAAACGCAAGTGCCTATCGGTAAGGTCTTCTTTATCATAATAAGCTGGATGCTCTGGAATCACGTCCAAGATCAACGGTAACAGTCCTTCTAGGTTGTAACCATGTAGGGCCGAAATGGCGAAGATGTGCATAGGATTTAATTTCTCCTTCCAGTAATTCATCTTCTCCAACACCTGCTCTTGATTAGCATTATCTACTTTGTTGATCAACACCACTAGAGGAATATTGGTATTAGAAATTTTCTCAAGCACATCATTTTCGTCGTGGCGCTCGTTAATATCGGTTACAAAGAAAATAAGATCGGCATCTTGCAAGGCTCCACCTACCGCAGTCATCATCGAATCTTGTAAACCATATTTAGGCTTAATGATGCCTGGAGTATCAGAAAATACAATTTGAAAATCTTCTTCGTTTACTATACCTAATATACGATGACGGGTAGTTTGCGCTTTTGGGGTAATGATAGATAGCTTTTCTCCTATCAATGCATTCATTAGTGTTGATTTGCCTACGTTTGGTTTACCTATGATGCTAACGAAACCTGCTTTGTGTGCCATGATATTTTGGTAAGGATATTAATAATCTGCAATAATACGCAAAATGCTACTCATGCTCCTTATGCCAATTACGTTTTTTAATTTTATCAGAGTAGAAGACACAATTAATTTTTAGTACACAAGCAAAAGGTGTAGCTATTTTTACCAAAAAACATTCCAAAGAAGCCCCAAAGGTCTTTTTATGATTTATTTTAAATTTTTTCTCAAAAACATTTGCACTAAAAAAAAACATTCCTATCTTTGCATTCCAATTCGGAAACAGTGTTAAGGATTTAACCAAAAAAAAACGAATTGTATAGAGTGCGGGGTGGAGCAGTTGGTAGCTCGTCGGGCTCATAACCCGAAGGTCGCACGTTCGAGTCGTGTCCCCGCTACCAAAAAGAAGTTGAAATGACACTTCTGATTTAATGGCCCGTTCGTCTAGGGGTGAGGACGCCAGATTTTCATTCTGGAAACAGGGGTTCGATTCCCCTACGGGCTACAAAAACCGCTTCGAACATTGTTTAGGCGGTTTTTTTATAAAAAGAATTTCTAGCGTTGATTGACCACTAGGAACTTATTCAAATAGTCAATTTTTAATGGCCCGTTCGTCTAGGGGTGAGGACGCCAGATTTTCATTCTGGAAACAGGGGTTCGATTCCCCTACGGGCTACTGAAGGAAACACCAGATCATGGTTGTTTCCTTTTTTTATGCCTAATCATCTTACACCAAAGATTTTCCCGTATCTATTTTCGAACATTCCATTATCATACATTTATTTTGTAAATTGGTATTGGGATGAAAAAGCATATTTCCACCAACCTAAGCTGTGTTTACAGTACTTTGGATCTGATCGAAAAAAACTATGACCAGGTGATTTCTATTGAGGCTTTGGAAAACGCATCAAACTATTCATACAGGAACATCCAAAGGATATTTAAATACACCTGTGGCGAAACCATTGGTTCCTATCAAAAACGAGTTAGGCTAGAGCATGCGTATAAGATGATTCTTTATACCAATTACAGTTTATCTTCCATTGCATTAAAAGTGGGATTTGCAAATCTAGCTTCGTTTTCAAAAGCTTTTAAACAACAATTTCATATCGCCCCCAAAGAGGCCAAAAGCCAAAAAGTCCCTCTGTTAGCAAAAGCCAATATTTTGCCAGTTGAAACCTCTCAGCTACTGCATCCTGAAATTGTATATGTAAATCCAACAAAGGTTTATTACAAAACTGCTTTTATAGATTATGTGGAGGAAGAAATAGAGCTAATTTGGAAAAATTTCATGCAAAATGAATTTCCCAAACACGGAAACGAATTTTATGGCCTTGTTGCTGACGAACCCTTAATTAAGGAGAATTTAGCGTGCAAATACGACACCTGTTCATCCGTTCAGTCTACAAGTGAAAAACTACCCTCTAAAACAATTGGTGGCGGCAGATATGCACAGTTTATTCATTTTGGTCCATACCAAACCATTGAAGATACTTACAGCGACATATACTCAGGTTGGATTTTAACTACAAAACTTAAATTTGGGCATAGTCCTGCCATTGAGAAGTACATCAAACATCCAGATAACACCACTAGCGAGGAAGAACAGATCACCTATATTTGGCTGCCCATAGATTGAAAAACAAATTGTCAATTTTAGACAACTTTCTACTTTTTTGCTGATGTAGTTTTGCTCCAACAAAATTTATCAGATTAAACATGTACAAAATGGCATTTACAATCCTCATGTTATACACACTATTTTCATCCTGCGCAAAAGAGGGATCGCTTACAGGTTCTTCAGTTATCAACACCCCTAGCGTGGTATATACGATGCCCGAGGAATCGGCATTACACGAAGGGACGTGGCTGCAATGGCCACACGAATATCAATATGGCAAAACCTACCGCAATCGTTTAGATCAAACTTGGATTGCAATGACCAAAGCCTTGATTTCAGGCGAGAAGGTTCACCTTATTGTTTACGACAAAAACGAACAGGAAAGAGTCTCTGAATTACTGAAAAAAGAAAAAATATCTTTTAACAATATAGATTTCACCATTGCCCCTACTGATGATGTATGGGTACGCGATAACGGCCCTATCTATGTAAAAGATAAAAATGGCAAACTTTTTATAGAAGACTGGGGCTTTAATGGCTGGGGCAATAAGGCCAGCTTTGAACATTGTAATGCTATACCAGCCACACTGGCCAAGAAGCAGAACATTGAAAGCAAGAATCTCAACAACATGATGGTTAACGAGGGCGGAAGCATAGAAATTGATGGCAATGGCACATTAATGGCCTGTAAAAGTTCCATTTTAAATAAAAACCGAAACCCTGGGATGACCCAGCAACAAGCCGAAGCTATTTTCACCAAATATTTGGGGGTAACTAAATTTATTTGGCTAGAAGGTAAAGCAGGGCTAGACATTACAGACATGCACATTGACGGATTTGCACGGTTTGCAAACAAATCTACCATGATTACCATGACAGATGAGGATTTACTATATTGGCAAGTACCAGATAAGGACATTAATAAGTTATATGATGCTGTAAATAAAGATGGGAAATCTTATACCCTGGTAAAATTACCGCTCACTAAAAATGATGTGTTAACCACTTATGGCAAAAACCTTGGAAAAGCTTCCTATATCAATTACTATATTGCCAATAACGTGGTATTAGTACCTAACTATAACGACCCAAATGATGCCATTGCAAACCGCATCATTCAAAATCTGTATCCAAGTAGACAAGTTGTTGGCATAGATTGCAGAAACTTATTTGCTAATGGCGGCATGGTGCATTGCGTAACACAGCAACAACCTAAATAAAGTACCGGCAAAATATCAGTACGATTTTTTGATATTGAAACAAAGATCAAACGTAATTTCTATACTCTTTAAACGTCCAGTAATCTTCTGTGATAATTGATCTGGCCAAGATGGTAAGTGAGGTGACCTAACAAGTGGATCAGCATAAAAGCAATGGAGCTCCCTCCTTCTACCACCTTTACCAAAGGATAATCCTTATCAAGATCACTGGCGTTTAAGCTGCCTATCGCCTGTTTTACCACTTCTATGGTTTCCTCAATTTTCTGGATCAGCTCTGTTCTTGGAACATTTTTTTGTGAAAATTCAAGCGGTCTGTCCCTTACATATCCCGTCTTGCCAAGCTCACTGCCTATAAATGTATTGAGGTTCCCTATAAGGTGCAAACAAAGGTTACCAGTCGAATTAGAGATCTCTTTTTCGACCAACCAAAGATTGTTTTCATTTTTATACTGTTCGATCTCTGATTTTAACTTGAGGAGATCTCTTACGAAGAGTGACTGTAAAGATTCTTTTAACATCTTGATAAAGCTAGCAAGAAAAGTTCGTCATTTTCAATGATGTTGAGAAGATTTGGTTCAAGTTCACCGTAAAAAACAAAACCAACGATTTAAATAAATACGTTGGTTCTTTGTTTTCGAGAGCCATTTCTTTGGCAAGCTCCCCCCCATTTAGCATCCGCTTTTACGGACTTTTTCAGTTCCTCTATTGGCAATACAATAAATCGCCAGTATGGAAGTTCCCGACCACCTTTTCTGCATGTTTATGATTGACCACAAATACCAATCCCTTATAATGCGGTTTCTTTTCTCCACCTTTTATAGTATTGTTATCTTTATCTACCTCCACATTTAAAGTACTCGCCTCATTGTCAAACAAGGGCACATACTTAATAAGGCGATCTTTTAGCTTCCAGGTATAGATGTCAAACGGCTTCATAAATTCGCCTTTTGTTTTGATGGCCGTACCGTACTTTTTGTTTAAAAATTTCACAAACGCTTCAATTTCATTTTCAGCCATACGGCCAACTACGCCATTTACCACCATCAATTCTCCATCTAATGCCGTAGCTAGATTTACAGTGTTAAAGTTAAACTTGTCTACTTTGGCTAACTCATCTCTACTGCTGAAACTACGCTGCCTGTATTCCGTCCAAATGGGCTTACGGTTTTCGCCGTACTCGTCATCATACACCGTCACTTTTTCTATCGAAGATGACTTTACCTGATACCAGCCGTCATATTTTTTTTCCCTCGTCCGTTCAGGAAGCAGTGCCGATACCCTAGTAGAGAAATCAAGCTTTTCCAAGTCTAAAGCGGCTTTGTCTAACGGCATTGTTTGTCCGTTGCAAGAAACAATCAATGGTACAATAGTGAAGAGCGCTATCATTTTTTTGATCATTCTTTTAATTTTAAGTCAATTACCCAGCAACGACCAACCTCACAAATTTCAGTTTGCCTTTTTTGTATTCGAATTGCCAGTTGTACATAAATTCATTTTCGGAGCGATAATCTGTAAATTCACCAAAGTCTTCCATAATCTTGGAATGGGCCATGTAATTATAAACGACGTTGATGTTTGCCTTTTCAATGGAAAGTTCGAAAAGTTTTTTCACAAATCCATTATCTACTAATGTACTATGAAGCCCCTTATGTTTATAATCATTAATATCATCTAAATTGATTTTACTCAACGCCTCCTTCAAAAGCTTTGGCTCTTCATGGTTATTATACTCATACGTAAAGCCAAATTGCGATTTCAATTCGTTTGCACTGTTGGACAGAACCAATTTTTTAAACATCTTTAGCTGATTAATGAGTGTATTTCTCTCTAATCTTAACTGTTTTACACGATCTTGTAACAGGCTGATGTTTTGTTTTTCGATACCGTTATAAACAATATTCTTGTTATCCTTAACAGGCTTGTACCAGCTTTGCCCGTCAAAAAAATCCTGAAACCTTGGATTGTCGAAACGATAACCTTTTCTTGCATAGATTTCGTTGGTCAACAATCGTATTTCATCAATGCTCATGTCTGCTATTTCTGCTTGATTAATAAGCTTATTAGTACACGAGGAGCAGTTTTTCAATGTTTGGGCATTCGCTGTAGTACAAAATAAAAAGAGAAACCAGAGGGGTATATATTTCATCGTATTTTAAACATTTTTATTCCATTCATGATCAAAAAACCATTCTATTCTCTGTATGTTTCTCTATTAAGGGTAAGTGTAGGGCGTAACAAACGATAGCCGAACGCTTCGTTTTACTGCAAATATATTAAAAGTCACCAAGTGGTGACCTTATAATTTGTTATTTTTGAAAATAATGAGCATAATTCTTTAAAAACTACCGCAAAATGGAACCAAATACCATCACAAGCCGGGGAAGAGATAAAAACAAAAGCAAGCAGCAATTTTTGGATGCGGTAGGAACCATCCTTCGCACCAAAGGCTATACGGCATTAAAAGTGAACAACATTGCGGCAACAGCGGGTTTAGATAAAAAACTGATTTATAAATATTTTGGCAGTACTGAACAGCTTATTGACGAATATATCCATTCGCAGGATTTTTGGAGTAACGTAACTGGCGATTTGGTTCCAAAAGAAGTTACAGATGGCGGGAAAGATTTTTTAAAGCGAATGCTATTGGAACAGTTTGAATTTGTATCTCAAAATAAAGCATTGCAAAAAGTGCTATTATGGAGCATCTCTGAGGAACGCAAGTCCCTTAAAAAACTAATCGATGACCAAGAGGCCAACGGCGAAGTATTGCTTAAGGGCATTAGCGATCCGCATTTTGGGGATAAGGCATCAGACCATCGTGCGGTATTGGCCATCTTAGTGGCTGGACTTTATTATCTCAACCTATTTACCGAAGTAAATGGCAGTCATTTTTGCGGCATAGATTTGAAAACCGAGGAAGGCAGATCAAAAATTCGTCAGGCTACCTCCTTTCTTGTTGAACAAACCTATTCATCGATTCAGGAGAAGAAACAATGAAAAATCTTTTTATCGTCATTTTATGCCATCACAACACGTTAAGCACTGTTTCACAGCACTTTTCCAAAGAGAACTGGAATTTATTACTTGCTAAAATTAGCTAATCCCATAATTTAAAGGTATCTTTGTACCAACAACAAGGTTCTGTCTTGGCCTTTTCTGATATAGTTGGAATAATTTCTTCATCTCAGTTTTCGCTTTCCAGCTCCCATATTTTACAACATATTTTTGTGACATAGCAAAAATGATGTTATCCTGAGAAGTCAAATAAAGTTTACCACCAAAAATGGTACATCTTATAGATCGCAAGTTTCCTTCTCCACGCATAACACTGTCTTGTATAAAGGGAATAAGAAATATCCAAGAAAAATTGGCCTTCCTTAAACATCAAACATATGCTTAGGGAGCATCAATGAGAATCAATTAATCTTTAGAAAGGAATATGTATGGGTGAATCGTTCGCCAAAAAAGAAAGAAACAAAAGTAAAGCAAAGAAAAAACAGGAAAAATCAAGAAAAATGATGGACCGTAAGCAAGATGGAACAAAAACTTCTTTTGAAGACATGATTGCTTATGTAGACGAGTTTGGAAATATCACTGACACGCCTGTTACCGCAGTAAGAAGCGAGATTAAGTTAGAGGATATTCAGCTAGGAGCAGCTCCCATTGTACCTGAATCCAAAGAACGTACCGGTTTGGTATCTTCTTATGATCCTTTAAAGGGCTATGGTTTTATTATCGATGATGCTAATAAAGGTAAAATTTTTGTGCACAGCAGCGGACTCACACAACCCATAAAAAATAATGACAAAGTAAGTTTCGAGAGAGAAAAAGGCTCAAGAGGTTACAATGCAATAATGGTTAAAAAAATTAACGACAATAAATAATTTTAATAAATACAATAATGCAACAAGGAACAGTAAAATTTTTCAATGAAACAAAAGGATTTGGCTTCATTACACCTACAGCTGGAGGAGAAGATGTTTTCGTACATAGCTCTGGCCTACAGGATCAAATCAGAGAGAATGACCAAGTAACCTATGAGGTTGAAAGAGGCAAAAAAGGATTAAATGCCGTAAACGTTAGAATTTTATAATTCTACTAAAAAATAAAATTCCAAAGAGCTCCACAAGGAGCTTTTTTAACGCACTTACGATACGATAATAGATTAATACTTTACAATAGTTGGTTTAAGTTAACAAATAACTCTGTTCCTTCAGTAAAAGTTAATCAGATCAACCGAGCCTGCAAGAAATTTCTTGCAGGCTTTTTTGTTTATGCTATGGCCTTTCCTTGCTTGTCAAATTCTCTTCTGAGCCCCGTAAGTATGTCTTTGAGCAAGATTTCATTGGTTCCTCTTTTAATGGCTTTTAGAGAAGAATACCGCACAATATTGCTCAGCGCACCACCAGAAATCTCATATTTATCGGCAATTTCCTTTAACACCACTTTATCTTCAAACACTATTTTTGAGGAATAGGATTGCTTCCATAGCTTTAGTCTTTCTTCAGGCCCAGGTAGCGGAAAATAAATCATGGCCTGAAATCTTCTGGCGAAAGCTTCATCGATATTGGTTTCAAAGTTAGTGGCCAAAATAATCATCCCCGGAAAATCTTCGAT
>NZ_JAELTX010000853.1 GCF_016429065.1 Pedobacter sp. ASV17 | reverse complement strand
CAACCCTAGAGAGTGGGCCGGCAACGAGAGAAACCAGCTGTGGCGTGAGACTCGCATTAGCTTCGATCTGGAATATACACACGAAAGGGGTTAACATGCATATGTTGACATGAGTGGAGTTTTCTGAAATATGACCAAACTCTTTGTCTCGGAGACTGCTTCGGTGCGGGAAACAGGCATATTAGAAACGCACAGGAAGGACGCATCGTCAACTGCCGAAATGGTAAACTCGGCCTTTTGGTGGGGTTCATCGAAGCAAGGGAAGACCTTATTGTTGTGTTAGTATTTAGTCAAGAAATGTCATTATCGATGAGGAAGACGGATGCCGACTTACTTGTCGGGCGCAGGTTGGCTCCATAAAGGTTACGGCCAGCTGGTGCTG
>NZ_JAELTX010000852.1 GCF_016429065.1 Pedobacter sp. ASV17 | reverse complement strand
CCCCCCCCCCCCCCCCCCCCCCCCCCCCCCCCCCCCCCCCCCCCCCCCCCCCCCCCCCCTTTTCAAGCACACGACGGCATACCAGATCTTGTAATTCGTTTCGTGGGCTCGGAGATGTGTATAAGAGACAGGTAGTGCTCCCGATGGACTGGTTGGACGATACAAACCAAGAGAATGTTACAATCGCCGTCACCAAACGACCGGCGATTGTGGATGAAACTGACCCGTCCTTTGGAGGAACGATATTCGCTCTGTCTCTTATACACATCTGACGCTGCCGACGACTGAGCCGGTGTGTAGGTGTCGGTGGGGGGGGGGTGGTGTGGGGGGGGGGGGGGGGGGGGGGGGGGGGGGGGGGGGGGGGGGGGGGGGGGGGGGGGG
>NZ_JAELTX010000851.1 GCF_016429065.1 Pedobacter sp. ASV17 | reverse complement strand
CAATCAAGGAGTTGCACCAGGCGGCTCAGAGCTATGCTGGTACATTGGCTACGTTTACCTCGCGACTTACATCTCGTCACTTTGGCGAGTTTTGGTATTCATGTAAGTTTCATTTTTCTTCTTCTTCGCTCCACGAGTGCGTCAGCAGCCTACGTACTAGATTTGTAGTGCGCTGCAACTCTTCCGGTTACGTCGTAGTAAGTCAGACAGTGTTCGCTAACGGCTAACCCACTTGTGGCTTCACAGGGTCCAGAATTGGCTTCGCAGTAGTATCCAACTTTCTCACGCTGCTCCTCGTGCAGGCTCCGACAGCCGAAAACGTGCCGCGAGCGAAATTCATGCTCGAGAATTGGCGCCAGACGCTGCGTCACCAGAGCAAGGC
>NZ_JAELTX010000850.1 GCF_016429065.1 Pedobacter sp. ASV17 | reverse complement strand
CATAAATACTTACACCAAGGCGAGGCAATTGCCAACGTAGAGCACCTTTCTCACTCATTTTACTGGAACAATGACACTGAAATGTTCTACACAATGTCTCATTATGATGAATCCAACATTGCCGGCGCCGGCATGGCTCTTTCGTCTGTGCTGGACTGGTCCAAGTACTTGCGGCATATGTTGGGCGAGTCAGGTCCAATCTCGAAAAAGGGTCACGCCAGTCTCAAAAAGGCACACATGATTGGCGAGGATGGCAATGGCGTTCTTGATGGTGTTTTCACGGGCCAGGTCGACAACGGTCTTGGCTGGAATGTCGGTGTCTTTCAAAATGAGCGTGTTTGGTGGCATTCGGGTTTTGTAAACCAAATGATTTCCTTCATGG
>NZ_JAELTX010000849.1 GCF_016429065.1 Pedobacter sp. ASV17 | reverse complement strand
ATATGCTTCAGAAGGCAGAAGGTTCAATCTGTCAAGCTACCAATATGCTGAAAACACTCAGCAATCACCCGCAAGGTTCGTGTAGCATATGCCACTCTCGAATTATCGCTAACTCACACAGCTGGGCCACTCGGTCTCCTTGAAGAGGACCCCCGTGGAACTTCGCTCAATATGATGCTACAGGCACTCACAAGATTCCTTTTGGAAAAGATTGTACACGACTATAAAACAATTGAACCTTCTTCAACCGCCATGGAACAAGTACGTGCGATCGGGGAGTTGCGAAAGTGCATGCGATGCTAACGAGCTTAGATACTTGCTACTTCAGCTACAAGCTCAATTAACTGTATGTCTTGTCGAAGCGAATACACACGGCCTGGATC
>NZ_JAELTX010000848.1 GCF_016429065.1 Pedobacter sp. ASV17 | reverse complement strand
GACAGTGACCGTGACCCGTCCAGAGATCGCATCCGGAGGCCGCCTAGCACAGCCCTTTCTACGCACAGCGACCATGGAGAGCGCGATGATGAACATGGAATCCCTGAAATTGGACAGCGTGTGCCAATGAACCCTGACTTGGGAGATGTCCAAGCACCATCGCCTGGCCCGGAAAATGGGACAAGACATCACCAGCGGAAGCATTCAGCTCGCAGCCTCCCTCCTGGAAGTTACGGTCTTCACGGCCATGGTGTTACCCCTCAAGACCAGCTCGAAAAAGCATATTACGAGAAGCATCCTGAACTTCACAAGAAGGAACAGCTCAACCGTCTTCACGAGCGCCAAAATGATTATTCCATGAGCAGGAACGAGCTCAACAGGCT
>NZ_JAELTX010000847.1 GCF_016429065.1 Pedobacter sp. ASV17 | reverse complement strand
CTAGCCGACACTGTTGACGACTATGAATTCATCATCCACCCTGGCGACTTTGCATATGCCGACAACTGGAGGGACAGGAAGCACAACCGAGGCGACGGCGAAAATGCTTTCCAAGCCATCCTAGAGCAGTTCTACGATCAACTCGCACCAATTGCCGCACGCAAGCCTTACATGACCAGCCCCGGTAACCCCGAAGCTGCCTGCGTTGAAACGCCGTGCAGGACGGGAGACTGTCCCAACGGCCAGAAGAACTTTACGGATTTCATGAGTCGTTTCGCCGAGGGCATGCCCACCGCATTTGCGTCCACGTCACTCGACTCTCAAGCTAAAGTAAATGCCAACAAGGCCAAGATGCTCGCGAACCCGCCTTTTTGGTACTCTTT
>NZ_JAELTX010000846.1 GCF_016429065.1 Pedobacter sp. ASV17 | reverse complement strand
GCGACGCACCACCAGTTGTTCCCGCGCTTCAATCCATCCAGCAAACTGACGGCGCAAGCTCGAAGCGAGGCAGCTGGTTCTTTAACAAGTCATAGACTTTTTGCAACGACGACGCTTCTTTGGCCACGATGACGACTTTTTTTCTAAACTACTAAAATTTTTTTTGTTAATTTTTTCCTCGAACCCCCGCCTCTTATATATCATTCCAAGTTTGTGAAAGACAGAATAAGTGTTAAGCGGTTGCAACGGGAATTCTCAGCTATAGAGAAAAAAGGATAGACACAGCATACCCCCCTCGAGGCTTCACCTCCTCACCTGACAGAGAACTTTTTTAGTTTTGAAGTTGAGCTGAAAAATGACGTACAAGTACCACATTCATGTTT
>NZ_JAELTX010000845.1 GCF_016429065.1 Pedobacter sp. ASV17 | reverse complement strand
GATATCGCCGGTCGTCTTCGTGCTGCGAGCTTGACCAGACAGTTTCATCGACTTGTGATAAAGCTTCACCTTGAGTGCTGTCTCAACATGGTTTGCGACAGTGACCGTTTGAGATATTTTCTTTTGATAACCCTAACAAAAAGATTAGCCTTAGGCTAGAATGAATCAGAACAACAGCGGCTCTGAATACTGACCACTGTCTTCAGGAACGACGTTAAAAACATTACGAAAGCCCAAAACGAGCCCCGGGTATACGGCTGCGGATCTCCCGTAGTTCTGGAAGCCACCCATTGGATGAGATGTTGGAGAGCGAGCGGCTGAAAAATCCAAAATATGTTGTTGAGAAACTCTGTGATGCCACAAATGGCGAGTTCGGCACCGTA
>NZ_JAELTX010000088.1 GCF_016429065.1 Pedobacter sp. ASV17 | reverse complement strand
CCCCCCCCCCCCCCCCCCCCCCCCCCCCCCCCCCCCCCCCCCCCCCCCCCCCTCTTTTGTAATTCGTCTCGTGGGCTCGGAGATGTGTATAAGAGACAGCTTCTGTACATAGGAGCAATAGCACTTTGCAAAATTTTATTCCCCTTACTTACTTGACCGTTACCAACTATCGTGTCATATACACCACTAAGGGCGCCTGCGGCTAAACCGCCAATTAAAAGTGGATCTGCCATAATTAAAAATTTCTAAATTTTTCGGTACTGTAAATATACACAGCTTTTAGCTCTGTATCTGTTTTTTCTTTACACTCCATTTCAAAAACCATCAACTTACCTTCGAGTTCCCTTCCTTCAAAAATAGCCTGTGCTACATTATCAAATTGCGGATCATTCATGTCTCTTAAAAAACTTGCCCAATATTCACCTTTATCTACGGTAAAGTTGTTTTCATGTAGTAAGGATTTCATCCCATTTGGATAGGTTTCGTTGGAGGGAATTTCAATTGTCCTAAATCCCCACTTTTTGTTGCTGTCAACTTTTAACAAGATGAACCGCTTATGAGAGTTTGACTTACTATTCGCAACCGCTTTTATTTTAGCGGTATACTGTACGCCATAAAAATTATTTTTAATTGGATTAACATCATGTTCCCACAAATTACCATCCTTAAAACTGAATAATTTATCTAAAAATTTATGGTAAAATTCTGGTTGGTAACTGTGATCACCGCCAAATCTATTTTCATCTTCATTGAACACCATTGTTCTTCCGTTACTCACTCCAGTTTCTGGGTAAGTATGTAGATAGCTCAACGCGTTCTTTCCATCACTGTAAAATTCTATTTTTGCATTAGCACTACTGTTATTGAATTGTACTGTTTTTTCGCCTGTTGATGTAAATTCTGGACCCGCTTCATCGTCAACATACAGACGAATTGAGCCACTTGTCATATCTAATATGTTGAAGGTAAAATTCCATGTCTCATGCAATGATAGATCCATATCCAATCTGATCTTTCCTGAATTACAGCCATCATGGTACGCAATACCATTCGAAACACTCCAACCTGTGTTAGCAAAATCCACTACAGGATCAATGTTTAGTGGTGTATTTTCTATGTATTCGTAGCTAGCCATATTAATAAGTTATAGTCTTTCCTCCATTTGGATTAGGTGCCACAGAATTTATTGTTATAACAACATTGGAAATTAATCCAAAGGCCGAATATTCTACCTGAGCATTACTTGAGGTATTTCCCGCGTTTATAGTGATGTTTACTGGTGGTCCTACGGAAATGAAACTATCTTCTTCAAATGTAAAGTTCAAACTGATTTCACAATTATCAGCGAGAGATGATGTCAAAGTAGCTTGAAACTCGAACCTGCTTTCATCGTTATTCCATAAACCAGACACAGTCAATTCTACTTCATCAGACGGATCTATTGGGCACGCAGTTGTATTTAATACACGGTATACATCGGAAGTTAAAGGAGTATCTCTTTTAGCCTGTGGGTTAGTTGTTAGACTAACTAATTTACCATCGGCATCAAGTTCTGGGTTAATTTCAACATACACAGTCCCATTCCATTTAAAAACTTTGTTATCATCCAATGATTTATAGTATTTATCGGTTTGACCTATGGCTGGAAATAGAGAGTAATTATCAAATTTAATTGACTTTACTTCTTTTTTTTGCCCTTCATTTATTTGAAATCCACTATACGGCATCTTAATTTCTTTTAATTAATACATTACAAGGATTTACGTTGATATTTAGCGGAATAGAAGAGGCCCCAGTTATGGACGTGTAGACTTCTATATATAATTTAACCGTCTGGCCAATTAACAGATTTACATTGTTGTTTGAATACGCCCCATTAAAGCTAACGCTTCCAGTTCTCACGCCAGATGTAGCAGGAGAGACAAAATAAAACTGACAAGTATTCCCGCTAACCGGATTAGTAGTATTCGGAGCTAACGCATGTTTTACTCCATTGATTTCTAAGTAAAACTTGAATTCGGCAAAAAAACCTGCATTTGCGGTTGCACTTGATGCCCCACTAAAAGAAACTTGAATATCATATGAACCATTTGCTGGTGCCGTGAATATTTTTGGGTCTCCAAGCGTGTTTAAGGTAATTATGCTAACACCAGCGATTTCATTCCTAACCACATTTGAATTATCCATCGTAACAACAGAATCGCCCATTGAAGAAGATCTCGTCACGGATTTGATTACGGATGATTCGAAAACCTGCTGCACTTCTTCACAATAGCTTCTATCTTCGTCTATTGCCCATTCAGCAGGGATACATGAATTAGAATCATAAAATGGGGCAATATAATCTGGGTCACTATCGATATTCGGCTTTACATTTCCAGTATTACTGTTATCATCGATGTAATATTCTTCTAAAATAGTGAAAGAGGCTTTTCCGTCGTGAAGTCCTTCTTCGGTTAATGTACATGTGACTGGTAATTGTCCACGCCAAGAAGTTTGTCTGTTAGGTAATTTTTTACCTTTTAAGCAAACCCTTTCTGGTTCTGTCCATTGTCCATTGTTGTAAGCCCGCCAGCTAAAATGATCTGCTCCAGTATAGCCGTTATTTGGCGTATACAAGAATTGATTATTCGCATCTATTACCACAGTGCCGTTATCTGGCAGTTCTACTATTTCAAGTGTGTCTGTGGACAATATAGAATCTTTAGTAAGTTTCCAACCATTGAACCCATCATAGTAGATATATTCGTTATATCCTTCTATTGTAATGCAAAGCAGTGAAAGTTTCCTATTAAAGGCTAGATAAATTTTAGCTTTATTGATAGCCGCCTTTTGTAGTACTTCCTTGATTTCTTTATTGAAGAAAAATGTTTTTGATATTGGTTCTTCACCATTAAAGCCTAGACGAACTAATACTCCAGCATTTGCACTCATAAAATACCTGTGAGTGCCTTCGCTACAATAGGATTCTGGATTTTCGCCAATGCCACCCTCTAAAGCGTAGTATTGAATTGGATTTAAAAAGTTCGCTGATCCAGCTCTCAAAAAAGTACCAGCGTCGTCAATAGTGATCCTGCTATCGAGAGGTATATAGGCGGTTCTTAATTTTTTAAAAAGAAGAATGTCGTTGTTGTAAAAAACAGTTCTAACAATTCCACCATATTTATCTGTATAGTCTTCTCTGTCTAAGTTATCAAAATCACCAAGTCCATTTAATTTGGTTTCTTCAATACTATTATTGCTAAACCTCATCCTGTCAATGAAATGAACTTCCCCAACACCATTATCCTCAATATTTGGCCTGCCATTATCATTGATAAGACTAGGATAAAAGTCAGAAAACTGTGGGTCCTCTATGATTGATATTTCAACCTGCGCTCCTGGGTAAGAATTGTTTATGGGCAACTCTCTATTACGTACGTAGGCAGTACCTTCGCTGATGCGTACTATTGCAGGTAAAACATTATCCTGATTTTGAGCATTGCCGCCGTGGTAAGCATTTTCTGTTCCAGCGTTGATTATAGGAAATTTCTTTTGGAATTCGAAGAATTGCTTGTCAACTAGACTCAGATCACTAGCTGATGGTGTAAAGATTTCAACAAGGGAATTGTCGGAAATATCTATGGCTGGTTTTCTAATTCTTACTACGCCTCTTCGGTCAATCAAGTCATAAGACAAATATGTTGTTGATTCCGTAGAGCCAACAGTCGCATCCAACTTATATTTATTGGAACCAATTACGTCGATAATTAATCGCTCATTCTCTTGAAATGAAATATACCTTCCTATGTTCTCTGCAGAAGCGAATTTAACCTCGACTTCATCGCTACCATTTGTGATTAGGTTTGAAGTTTGCTTTTCATTTACTACTGGCAAGTACTGTAAGATTTCCGTTTCGAAAAAATCATAGTACTCGCTAGTATCAAGTTTATTGATAAGCCTAATTCTATCGCCTTTTGTAAAATTATAGCTCAGATTTGAGTTAGAGTGAATTTTATTATAGGTAGCCAGACTTCCTACAACTAGATCAACATATTCGTCGTTATTGGTACCCTGAATAGTTATTGCTTTTTGTATAAGTATCTGAATGTAATTTTTATAGATAAGATCATTTGATCTTACAATTTGATAGTATTTAGCCCATTTAGGCGGCCTGTGTTTAATTTCTAATGAAACGACAGGACTTTGGAACATTGTTTTTCCATCGTCTTTAACTAACTGGTTTATGGTTTTAAAAGTAACAATTAACGCGTCATTAGTATATGTTGCTGTTTTTCTTTGATCAGGATCATCCTCGTAAATAATACCATATTTAATAACACTTCCGAGTTTAATGTTTCGTTTGCTTTCTCCAGTGTCCTTTAGGCTACTATATTCTACTGGATTCACACTAGCGGTCGCAGAGTAATATGATGAATCATTTACTTGTGTAATTGCTACAAACTTGAACGTAATGTTGTTATCTCCATCATTATTCAAATCGTAAATACGATATTGGTTTACTTCAGGAGTCTTTAAAATAATGGCGCCAGTTGAAATAAGTAGATTGATAATTGATTGCGCGACAGTTTGTGAATTATCGCTCAGTTTTGCTGTATAACTCAAAGGATAATTTTCCTTATTGCTATATAGTCTAATGTTGAACTTATTGCCAAATTTAACATCTGCTCCTATTTTAACCTCAAAAGCATTTGCCCTTCTTGTTTGACGGATAGGAACAAAAGCAGTACTACCATCAAGTTTAGTGTATTCTTCGCCCTGCGATAAGTAATCTGCTTCTCCAGTAATTGGGGTTATTGAAAAAAAAGGCTCATTGAATTTGTTTTCGACCCCACTTTCAATAAATAGATCATTGTACTCAACCGTTGCGGATACATCAATTGGTACACCTTCAAATCCCTCGAAGAAATTTGAGTATACCAATTTATTTTTTGCAGCTGTTTGGCATAATGGTTTTTTGGGCAGGAAGTTGTTAGGCCTAATTATCTTTTCATAGGGTGTTGTTGGGTAAACACTGTCATTGTAAAATTGATAGGTATAAAAACTATCGTCTGGAATTGACAAGACTTTCTTATCTAAAGTAGCGATAAGCTTCCAGTTAATAATACCTTCATTATTTAGTTCGTCAGACGTGCTCTGCATAGCGATCTCAATTCTAACAACTAATCTATTGCCAGTACCAAATGTAATCCTTAGCCCATTATTGTTTGTTGGGATGGTTTTAAATCCAGTAAAGGGCTCTTTGTCTGGTAATGCAATTGCACTAAAATCGCTCCAATTGCTTTGCTCACCATCATCATAAATAAACCTAACGGCAAACCTTCTTAAAGCTCCATAAAGTCTATTGAATTGTTTTGTCGTATCAGAAAAATAAACTACAGTAGGGGGATAAGCCGCTGTTTGCTTATACGCATCAATAAAGCTTTGCAAAATTGTTCCACCGTAACCAGTTTCGCTGGTATCTAGCAATTTCTCGATATTGGTTTTTCTAGCATTTTCCTTGCCGTCAACCCAATACAGAAGATTTCTCCTTAGTATATCTGCGTGTAGTATTAGAAAATCCTTACTAAACCGAAGAATATCAACATTGTTAGTCTGAACTAAATTCAATAATAGAGGTACGACAGATCTGGTCTTTGCATCAAACCTGTAAATGCCATGATTGTTATTTTCGTTCCAGTTAAAGAAAACAAATCGATCATTTTCATTATCCTCGGCCACACCGATACATTTATTTTTTCCTACTGGTAAATTAAACGGTACCTGCATAGTACCATTAGGAAATGTAACTATTCCTTTATTACCAACGCCGCTACTATTGTTTATAATGTTTAGGGCATACAAAAAGTCTCCAGGACGAATATCCTTTAATGAGTTGTCACTGTCAACACCTCCGCCAAATAGGATTTCTTCAATATCGTAATTTTCTTCTGCCATTAGTCTTTAAGCAAAGCGTTAACCCAATCCTCAGGTGATCTTTCTGAATAGAACCTACTTAATCTTCTATGCTCTTCTTTGTACTGTTCGCGGCCCCTGTCACTTAAACCTACATTTGTTCTTCGATAATATTTCCAAAAAACATACTCTTCAATAGCCTGTTCAGCTTCTATTGGAATGAACTTAACCCCATCTGAAATACCGTCAGAATTATATATGAACTTAAATTTATCGCCATTCTGTGGTTTATATTTTAGGTGAGTTGTACGAGTTTCTTTGTCGTGAACGCATACATTTACACTATCGTAGCCCTTATTGTAGTTTGATTTTCCGCAAAAGAAATCATTCAAACTATCTTGAATATCACTTTCGCAAGAACATCCACAATCAGAAATAGGGTTAACGTCATCACAAATTGAAAGTGGGCAAGATTTTCCATTTCTTTCTAAATCAATTTGAATAGGCCTTACGCAGTCAGGAGGCCAAACGATATTTCTCAATTGGTTTACTTTGATATATACCGTTTTGATGTTCGGCATTGCATAAAGACCAATATCAATTATGGCACCTCTAACGTGAGTTAAAATTGTATCATAGTTTTTATAACTAGGCTCGCCTGTAGCTCTGCAAAGAGTTCTTACAACTTGATCTATAGGAGTCAGTGCCATTTTTATTGAATATTAGGTTCGTGCCCAGTATTGTAATAATCTTTAGGTAGCGGCTTTTGACCAGTAAAAAATTGGACCATCAAATCCATAACTTGCAATTCACCACCTTCTGGTAATACCACTTCGTCAGTATTGGCTAAATCTTTAGCACTAACTACCATTTTCACCTTCCCCTTTTTAAGGATAGGTGGAGCATTTTCTAAGAATATTTCCACTCCTTCAACAATCCAGCTAGTTTGACATTCTTTGAATTTTGTCAGGTATTTCTGCATTGGTCCACCATTTTGTTCCATTGGAACAAACTCATTATCTTTCATATCACCAACGAAGACAATAGAACGAAGTTTTGGTAAGGCCAAAGGTCGTTTAGGAAGAGTCATTTTCTTTTTACCGCTATCTTCGTCCTCAACGATGGAAATGTTCTTAAAGGTTTGGATGAAGAGAGGCTGGATGATTTTTTCTTCAAACTCATCCCTTTTTGAGAGAAAATAGTCGCCAAGCATAACGTAGTTTACGGCTGGAGCCAACAATAAGTCAACATCATCCCACCAGGTAGACGCATCCATTGTTGGAAATCCATCTGTAAGTTTCAAATATGCGGCGCCTACTAACTCTTCTTTGGTCATCGCCTATTCTCCTTCTTCTTTTGCTTCTTCTGTGGGACTAGCAAAACCTTTCCCGATTTGATAGATGCTGCCGTCTTCAAATTTTAGCTGATGAATTTTTTTACCAGAAACTTCGATGTAGGAAACATCAGTAGATACGTTTAGATTTTTATCTACCACCACAGATTCTGACAAAGGCTTATCGGCCTTTTCTTTTTTCGACTTTTTATCCTTACGGTAAACGTTTAACTTATCTGGATAAAATGATTTTTCTTCAAACGTCTCTTTGTCGATTTTAGCTAGAGAACCTTCTGGCTTTGCAAACACTGTAGAGTGCAATGCTAGGTATCCGATTAAAGGAATTTTCTTTGACATAACAATTAATTTTTAGTTTCAATAGTTTCTTTTTGTATTCCCAATTTTGCGTATTCAGACTGAAGCATATCTCTTGACGAAAATCCTAGTTTATCCATGACCATGTATAATAGCAGGCTAAAAGCATTTTTACCCCAAGGAATATCAGCTTTGGTGCTTGTTATTACAGATCGCTTTGGCTCATTATCCACTAATGTATAGGTGTATTCTATGTTAGCATTTTGAGGATATTTTTTGAATATGCCAGCAACATTGAATGCTTGTTTTGGTAGTAGCTGAATGCCATCTTTGATAAAGTAGTAGAGTATTTTGTTCTTTGATGAGTCTGGCCTTCTTTGAGGAATTTTCTGTATGATTCCAAGTTGATTGACATTAATTCGGCGCATAGGCAATTCCTTGCCATCTTTCACCAATTGAAGTGACAAAAGATGATTATAGTCTGCTGGAAACGATAGCAAACCAGTAGAATTAGAAGTATCATTAAAAACCTCAATTACTGGTAAGGCCAAATCTGCAGCATTCTGATTTACCTCATAAATGGAATATAGATATTGAGCTAGCTCATTAGAACACATGTTTATAATCCTGGTAAGTTGTTTACCATCATTATAAGCGCTCTGATTTTGTTTAGTTAAATCAGTTAACGTGTCTACGAATAACTCAATATCAATTCCTACCATAGCATCGAATATTATGCTTTGATCAACCCTTCAGCAATATCTTTTTGACGCTGCTCTTCAATATCTTTCTTGTTATTTTCAATGGCACGCTTCGTTGCGTGATGGATTGATGGATCGTTTAGATCTAGCTTGGCCCATTCTCTTAATTGGACAATACGTCTTTCCTCCTGTGTTAACTGACTAATTAGCTTTCTATCTCCAGCATCAAAAGAACTATTTCCATCTCCGATAAAATCTGAGAAATGTTTTGCATCTATTTTAGGAGAAGCGGCTACATTTCTCTTTTGTATTCCATCTTTAATCATTGGAAAATACTCATCCATGTTGCCTAAAATCACAGTCCTAAGACTTGGAATTGGATTGTTGTTATTTGGCGTTTCTACTAAATCGATCCCGTTAAGAATCCAGGTGAAGCCAGAAGTCGAATTTCTTGATGTAATAATCTGTTTATCGATGGCATCCTGAATGGTACCGTCCAGCGCCACTTCGTGGGACTGAATATCGAGATTGAACTTAGCTGGGTCTTGCTTCACTTTATTTCTAAGCAAAGTCTTAACTTCTTCTATTGATAGATCGTCAATATTAGAAGATAACTTATAGCCTTTGGCCAAAGTTTTAATTTGGGCTTCGCCAAGTGATTTAAAGGTTGACAAGGCTTCAATTAAGATGTCTTCTTTTTCATTTAAAAGCCTGGCAGTTGCTTCACTATCCAAATATTTATAGTCACAATTTGGATTAGCTTTACCAATGTTTAATGGACTTGTTAGATTTTTCGTAGAGATGAATAAAAAGAACACAAGATTTTTTTCGTTACCCGACACCATCAATTGATCTTTAGGTAGTGTCATCATCTTGTTATCGTATTTCATTCTCGAAATACCATTATTGGTAACAACTGATTGTCGTGCACTATAGGTGATTTTGACAACACCTCCGTCTGGAGTCTGAGCGTCAAAAGTCATAGGAATACTTAAACCAGACGGAATAATAGCTTTTTTAGATTGTGGATCTATCTTATAGTTGCCATTTTGATCTTTGACGCCAATTCTCTCGAAGGTTTTGGGCCTAGAATCACTTAAGGGCAACTCATGACTTTTAAGTCCTAACAGTAGACTGATATCTTTGATGGTAGACTTTTTGTCGTCGATATATAAATTCATTTCTAAGTTTATTAGTTTGTTAAAATGAAATAAGTAGGCCCATTTTGTAGGCCTACTGTATTAAAAATTATGATTATTAAGGTTTTACTGCGATAGTCTGGTTCATCAATGCCCAGTCTCCTCCAATTTCTGATCTCCAGTCAAATGACTTGATATCTCTGTCTGTTGTAGGGTTTACCATGTTCGCTGAACCAGTATGGAACATCTCGTTCTTACGGCTGTAACCACCTAATGAGCGGTATTGTGCACCAATAGAAGTTGAGGAAGCTCTTTTCTTCTTGTTGTCCATTGTTGCCCATGGAGTAATGATTCCACAGTTAGGGAACTCGTAACCAGGAGAACCTAAACCTTTTGGATCATTGAAGTCATCCAGTGTTCCATACAAGAAAAGCTTTTGTCTTTTCTTTACGCCGCTGAATCCAATCCAAGCGAAGAAATCTTCTGGACTATGTCCGTTTAGAACTTGTGGCTTAAATTTAGTAGAAGCGTAAGAGAAGATACCAGCATTTGCAACACCTAATTGGTATAATGCATTCTCTGCTAATCCTGCTAAGCCATAGCCTTGGAAGAACATGAAAGTATCTGACGCAATTCTTTCGCCTTCAAGGATGTTAGCTACCGCATCATGATCATCTAAATCGAAGTTACCTCCGTGCGGGTAAACGTGGCCTTTTGTTACCGCCGCTTCCCACAAGCCTTCCGTGGTGTATGCTGGTACGTTATGCCCTAATTCAGGGCTAAATTGAGTGTCGGTGTTGCTTTTCTTGCCAACCAATAAGGCTCCAGAGATTTCACCTCTATGACGTTTGTCGGTATCTGAGCTGTTTCTTAAAACGAAAACATTTTTATCTGCGCCATTTGTATCTTTAACGTCCATTACTTCAAAAGGAGCTTGTAACGTTAATGCAGTGCCAGTAACAGTAAATTTCTTTTTGAAGATTTGAAAGTAGTTTGAAACTCTGTTTTCCAAGCTAACAACTGATTTTGCTCCATCAGTACCTTCAGCCCAAGCGTTGGTGAAAATTGCATAGGTGCCAGTGGCAACAATTTTACCCGCTAAGTTTACTGTAGGATCATCTGGCTCAACTGTAATCTGGTGAGGATTAACGGAGATATCCTTGTCTACGATAGTCGCGATCTCACCAGTTAATGGAATTCTAATTTTTTGGCGTACCTGAGGGTATGACAACTGAATACCATTTTGAACATACATGTTCGTAGGCGACAATGCAAACTTCACTGGTGTATTAGCGCCTGTAGACGCTGTGATAATTGAACCAACAGTAATGTTGTCGGTAATCCAATCATCCTCTAGGTGCCAAATTTCAGCTTCTCCTTCCGAACCTGTCACACAACCCATTTCTTCCAACATAAAGTAGAAGTTCTTAGGCATGTTATGGCGTTGGTAAAGAACTTTTCTGTCCTTTGCGGTACCGTACTTTTGTACGTACTCTAATGCGGTGTATAATTCGTGCGAAAATGCACTTTGTCCTGCTCCAGTCACTTTGTTAATTTTTAAGGGTTAAACTTTTTACATGTTTTCAGCGACATAACTTGCCGACTGTTCTAAGCTGGTTGCCTTAGGAGCTTCTGGATTATGAAATTCACGTTTAATGTTAGATGGGTTTTGATACTCAGCTCTAACCGCAACCTCTCTTTGGTTTGCGGCTTCGACAATGTGTTTGTCATACAATAAATACTTCGCAGTATTCTTAGCGAAGTCTTTCAAGGCGGACACATGTGCTTCATTGGCTGGATCTATGCCAAGATCAATCGCAAATCGCTGTGCAATTTGAGATACTTGTTTCTGAACATCTTGCGGAACTGGCAGATCTAAGTTGATTGCCTTGTCATCTTTTAATCCGTTGGTGTTAACTCCTGTGAAAAAACCAGGTATTTCTTGCTCAATTGTTTTAACTAGTGGCTCAACAGCCTTAACCTTCGCATCATATTCGGCCTTTAATTCTGCTTCAGTAGGTTGTTTGGGTGCCGCAGCAGCTTCAGGAACTTTAACTTCTACTGAGGCTTGTTGTTCGGCCAAAAATTGTCTTGCTTCTTTTCCTTTGATTTTTAAATCAATGTTACTCTCAGCGATTGTCTCTTCGCTATGTTGCTCTGGATCAGTCTTGAAGTCGCGCTTCATTAAGCGTTCTGCATCATCGGGAGAAAGATCATTCTTCCATTGATTCATAAAACTAACAGCTTCATAGTCTGATAAAGAATTTACATCGCCAATTGAATTTACCCTCTGGAAAAGTCTAATTTTCTCTGTGTCACCAGTCTTGTGTAACTCATTGAGCTTTTTTATATAATCATTAGCAAAAGGATCGTTGCTTTTAACTGTTTCAAACTCTTGGTTTAGCATGTTGTAGCGACTTTCTAAGTCGGTGAACTTCTTGCTTTGTTCAAGAATTGTATTAAAGCTTTCCTCAGATGTAACCGTATTTCCGCTAATCTTAGCTAATTCCGCATAAACATCTATTGTATTATTGTTTTGCTGTTGATCTCCGTTATTTGTATTGTCGGGCTGATCAGCCGTGTCGTTAACTTGTTGACCACCTTTTTCAGGATTATCATCCGTAGTTTCAGTTTTTGGCGGTTCTTCTTTATTTACCGAATCTGGCTGCTGTTGCTGCTCTCCATCGGTACCGATTAACTTACCTAACCATGGACTAGTTTGCTCTTGGTGATTATCAGATGTTTCAGTACTCATATAATCATTAATGATATTTATAATAAATAATTATAAAATCAAAATTATATAAGTATCTTTGGTTTGTAAATACCAAAATACTAAACGAGCAAACTAGTATGTCAGATCACCTCAATAAGCCTATTTTCTCAAAGCAAGAGAAAATATATAGCATGACCGATGCTGTTTTAAAAAAGTTCAGCAGCAATATGAAGCGGTTAAGATTAGAAAAAGGTTTGACTATGGGTCAACTGGCGCTTGAAGCTAGTATCAGTAAAACAACAATTTCACAATTAGAGAGTAATAAAACCGACAACATCTCTCTTTATTTATTGATGAGCATCAGTAATGTGTTAGGTGATTTCTCGTGGCTTTCAGAAACATTCAAATTTGATACTGATGAAAATATCTCCGCTTAAGGTTGTTGTAAAACCATGTCCAAAAATTGACAAACACACTAATTCTGGAATACTTACTTTATCTCAGTTTGATGATTTACAAGACAACTTTGGTGAGGTTGTAGCAGTTGGAGACGGAATTTGTGACGAAGATATGCCTTACAAAGTTGGCGATAAAGTGAAGTTTAATGCCTTTAGCTGTTATGATTTCGTTGGCGGAAACTTAATAATGAATTATACGGATGTTTATTGTAAGATTAAATCATGAGGGCAAAATTAGGAGTTTGCCCAGATTGCGATAACGGCAAAGATGTTCCATTGATTGCTGGAAGATGCAATACACATTATTGGCAACACAGAAATAAAATAAATCAGAGTAAGCCAAATACCAAAAAAGTCAAGATAGCTCCTGTCAGTGCGAAAAGATTGGAAGCGCTAAAAAAGTATAGAAGAATTCGTGATAAGTTCTTACAAGAAAATCCTATTTGTATGTATCCTGGATGTAAAAGCAAACAGGTTACCCTACATCATGGCAAAGGTCGTATAGGTTCTTATTTAACAGATAAAAGGTTCTTTAAGTCTCTATGCTGGCCCCATCACGAATACATTGAGAGGCATCCTTTAGAGGCAAAGAAATTAGGATTGAGATTTGATAGAAACGATAAATTTTTATAACGATGAATATTAAACCAGCACCAAATTTAATTTTTTTAACAGATGTAAGGTCATCAACGGTTGTAAACAAATCGGGCTTATATACGGCGGATAAAACAACCAAAAAGACAGTAATTGGTAAAATAGCTAGTATCGGCACATCTGATCAGAACGTAACATATCAAGAGGGGCAAGAAATTCTTTTTATTGAAGGTGCTGGACAGAGCATCACAGTTGGTGAAAGCAATTTCACTCTTATCCGAATAAATGATGTAATCGCTAGTATTTAAAACAAATAATATATGTCAAAAGAATTCAAATACAATTTGGAAGCAAGAGAGGCCTTAAAGAGAGGTGTTGATATCCTCGCTGATGCTGTAAAAGTGACTTTAGGTCCTAAGGGAAGAAATGTCGTTCTTGTACGGCCACATTCTACTCCAGCAATCACAAAAGATGGTGTTTCTGTTGCAAGAGAAATTTTTCTAAGTGATATGGCAGAAGATGCTGGAGCGCAGATGGTGAAAGAAGTAGCGTCTAAAACAGCAGAACTAGCTGGAGATGGAACTACCACTGCTACTGTTCTTGCTCAAGCTATGATATCTGATGGACTAAAGATGGTGGCTGCGGGTTCCAGTCCGATAGATCTAAAGAGAGGAATTGATAAAGCTGTGGCGGTAGTAATTGCCGATTTAAAGAAACAGTCCATTGAAATAGGAAGCAATATAGATAAGATAAGAAACATCGCTAGCATTTCAGCGAACAACGATTTTGATATCGGAAACATTATTGCAAATGCCATGGAAAAAGTCGGTAACGACGGAGTAATTTCAATAGAAGAATCAAATTCTACTGAGACCGAAGTTAAGATCGTAGACGGCATCAAGTTCGATAGTGGATTTATTTCTCCAAATTTCATTACTGACCATTCAAAACAAATTGCTGTTCTTGAAGATGTACAAGTATTGATATGCGCAGATAAAATCAGTAACATGAGTGAGATCGTGCCGATTTTCGAGAATAATGTTCTTACCAATGATAAGCCATTACTTATAATTGCACAAGATGTTGATGGCGAAGCTTTGGCATCCTTGGCAATCAACAAACTGAAAAATATTCTTAGAGTTGTTTGTGTTAAGGCCCCTAGTATTGGAGAACACCGTCTGGATCTTTTAAAAGACATAGCCATACTTACTGGCGGAGAATTAATCTCGGAAGACGCTGGCGACAATATTGTCGATACAGGATCTCATAAAATTGGTCACGCTTCTAGAGTAGTTGTTACCACTTCAAGTACAACGTTAATAGATGGACATGGCGACAAAGAGCTAATTAAGAAAAAAGCTTTGGAGCTAAAGTCGCAATTAGAATCAAAAGATTTTGAAGGGAATAAAGAAAGGGTAAGGATTCGACTTGCGAGTATCATGGGAGGAGTCGCCGTGATAAAAGTAGGTGGTTCAAGTACGGTAGAGCTAGGAGAAAAGAAAGATAGAATTGATGATGCCCTACATGCAACTAGAGCTGCTGTCGAAGAGGGCGTTGTTGCTGGTGGAGGTGTAGCATTAATAAGGGCCGTGGCTTCGCTTGCTAAGCTTAAGGGCGAAAACGACGATGAAAATACAGGAATAGCAATTATTCGTCGCTCTATTGAAGAGCCTTTGAGACAAATTTGTGAAAATGCTGGAATCGAAGGGTCTATCGTTGTTCAAAAGGTAAAAGAGGGAAAGAAGGATTTTGGATATAATGCAAGGACTGGCGAGTATGAAAATCTTATTGCCGCAGGAGTTATTGATCCGACTAAGGTTACGAGGGTTGCGCTAGAAAATGCTGCATCCGTAGCTTCATTACTTTTAACCACAGAAACCGTGATTTACGACAAAGTGAAAGCTTAGTACTTATAACAAAAAAAGATAAAAAGCTCCGAGTTTATCGGAGCTTTTTTGCTATCTTACTTTCTGCTTGTATAGATCGCCGTTCCAGCCCCATACATTGTTAACCGCACTCTGTCTTCTCTCATCTTCAGCTTTTTGTTGCTGTAGCACTAGATCAAATTTGAATTTTTCCCTAGCCTTAGCAATTTCAACTTCTCCTTCGGCGGCAATTTCAGATTGTCTATTTTTCGCGGCCTGATCGTTACTCTGTTGTTGTAATGCGGCATTCTCTTGGTAACGTTTATCCGCTTTTTGTTCCTCTTCTTTAGCGCGAAGTTCTTCAACTTGAGAAAGATAAAGTCTTGCTTGCTTAATGTTACCTTGCTTAATCATTTCAAAAACCATCAGCTCGTCGCTAGGTTTGATCCCACCAGTACCGCTTTGCCTTCTGAAATCAGCCAATTGCGTTGCTCTTTGCATGAGTTGCAATTTTTCATTTTCGGTAAAGCCCAACTGCAGTTTAATGCCAAATTCGGACCAAGGTATTTCCTTTCCAAGTTTCACCCACCTTTTGGCTCTTGTATTATAGCTTTCTCGGTCGCTATCTTTCATATGAGCACATATGATTTTCCATTTATTAGCTTTGATATTATCACTGTGGTTTGTCAACTCTTCAAACGCATCAACAATTTGAAAAACAGAATTTTCAGTTTGGTTGAGAGTCATTTTCATTACTCCTAATCCAGTCTCCGCTGCAGGTTGCACACCAGAGAATGATTGATTGATACCAGTTACAATATCAATCATCTGAAGGTTTTTATCGATTTCATTTTGAAGTGCCACAACCCGCTGCATAACATCACTTGGGATCACATCTAGGGGCCTACTGCCACTATTTGTGTTGTTACCCCACGCATTCTTGTCATCAACGATTAAAACACCTTCATCTTTATAGAGTGACATGAGCTCCAATGGTGAGTACTTCTTTTTGTCAATGATAACATTATCGAAAGCAGATTTATTGACTTTAATGCCTGGACCCGTAATAAGATTTTTTATGATCATCCTCTTTTTATAAAGAGCTAAATGCGCATCATCATCAAAACCTTTGCACCTTGCCACTAAGCTTGGCCCAGGAATTTGGTAAACACTAACAGGTAATTTTGCACATTGTTGACCTTTTTCATTTCGCCTGTATTCGATGTTGTCCTCTTCACCATATTCGTAAACATAATCAGTACCGATAATCATTTTGGCTTTATACACCGTCTGCCACGTATAATCGTCAAGTTTTTTACCTTTACGTTTGGCGTTATCTGACAATTCATATCCATCATCAACATTGTTTATGTTCAGACAGCCGTCCTTTTCCCTAACGATTCTTGTTTGCTTCAAGTTTTTATTACCAATCCAATAACAATAAGCGACGTCCACTTTTATACTGTGAAGAACATTTATTCCTAGTCCATCTTCCTCAGCCTGACGCAACTCATAATCAAAGTTTGTTAGCCCTGTATATCTGTTACTTGCTGTAGTATTGTATTTTCTTGCAATCTCAATGATTTGATCGTTAGTAAAGTTTCCTGTTCTAACTAGTTCAGCAATTGATACTTTTTTGATGATACCAAAATAAGTAGCGTCTCTAAAGTCTGGATATTCACTATAGGGAATTACTAAATTACGGACGTCTATGTGATCGTCCAAAACATCTGAATCTACAGAATAGGAAAACCTCGCGGCAATGTTCCAATCGATTAGATCCCTCCTAATCATTTTATCCAGAACCTGGGAATTGCTCTTGTGCCTGGTATCTTTTAATAAAATTTCCATTGCTTCTTCCTGAGAAAGCATAAAAACACCAACACTTTCGGCCATTTCAACTTGACTTTCGTCACTAAATGGCATTTTAGTTAGTTGATTTACTAATTGTCCTTCAGGATTTATCGCTGTACCTCCAGCAAGCTCATTTAATTCGGAAGGCATGTTCCTTATTCTGTCATCGGTAGAAAGCTTCGCAGCAGCGATCAGTATCTCTCGATCAATGGTAGATTGAAGGTCTATTGCTGAGGCAATAATTTCATAATCTATTTTCGAAAGGTAAGCCAATACATCTGCAATTTTTTTAGGCAGGTATTTTAGGCCTGTCCAATTAATATTCCATGTATTTCTGCGACGTTTACCAGTTTTATCCTTCTTGCCTATTAAAGTATCTTTATATTTTTCTGCGCCATTTTTGCCTTCCGAATATCTCCTCAATTCATTTAGAGACTCTCGATCTTGCCAATTATCGTAAGGAATTGCACAATGATTGCTGCAATACTTGGAAATAATAGCTTGGCCAGCTTTAAGGAAATAGTCTGGTTGCTGCTTAAGCTTCTTAGGCAGGTCGTCTGAAGGGAAGTTATATTTCTTCCTGTTATCACCAGTGTAGTCTTTAGAAAAATGTATTTCCATATGTTAATTTTTAATATTGTTCTTCTGCGTAATCAAACCATTCATTTTGTTCTGTCTCTGATCTATGTTGGTATAAATCTGCAAAATCAGGTATATCGGCAAATACCGCTATTAAGCACCATCCGAAAGCAACTCCAACATCATGTTTACCTATATTTGCTCTATTCATTGTCATCAACTGAGTCACAATGATTTTATGCTTTATGGCTAGATTATAGAGATAGATATAGGATGAAATCCGATTAAAATATTGCTCAATTGACAAATCTGAAGCAGGAGACCCAGGAACGACTGTTTTCTGTTGCCCCATAATTTCGCTAGGCTTATTAATTATAAACTTACCGTAGCCTCTATTTTCAAAATACTTAATGATACCTGGCTTGTTGTTTTCGGGATTCGCAGGCATTCCAAAGAATACACACTGCATAAGCATGTCCTCAAAAAACATGTCTGGATCATCATGCCTATACATGTAGACTAGTATTGGCTGATGTGTTAAGAAATCTTTACCTCCATCAATAGGAGTTTTCATTCCAGCCTCTACAGTAAACTTTTTGCCGTCTTTATTTTCGTCGTATAATTCAAAGCCAACACTTGCTCCGAATGACTTTCGATTGTCTTGCGTCTCCTTATGGGAAAAAGGGTCAATTCCACATCTAAACAAAGAAACGTTTCCTGGATATCTTTGTCCATCTACTAGAATTACATGATTATCGGTAAAACCAGTTAATTTAGAAATTTCCCATCGTCCATCAGGATCAATAAGAAATTCTACTCTGGTATCTTGTATACCGTTTTCCCATTGGAAGTTGCCTCTAATTGTTTCTTCCTTATCGGATTGATTGATTCTATCTAAAGCTTCTTGAAGCTTTTCTTTATTGAATGCACTTTGAGCTCCGCTTGGTGTGAGCGCATCCTCAATAAATATTGGTGTTTTCCTCTTAAGCTTCGCAAGCTCCTTTAATTTACCTTTAGCTTTTAATGCCTCGAATTGGTTTTCTAAGAAAGTCTTGGTTTGCTCTTTTAATGGGAAACCAAATTCATCTTCTTTTGCAGCATCAATTGCATTAATGAATAAACTAAATAATCCTGTTTCGGTTCGATTATTTGCGTCCCTTTTCGTATAATCACTACCGTAGTAGAATTCGTTTATCTCTAAGATTTGTTTATCATCAATCTCTTCTATTGTACTTTCAAATATTGCTTTGCCAGAGATAACCAAACCGTTGTCTAAGTGAAGACAAGGTTTAACCTTATCCCAACAGTCGGCAACACTCATGTTTTCAACTTTACCGAACTCATTTAGGATATAACGATCCAAACGTTCACCATCGTAGGCGGTGGCAACAGATGGCTGATAAGTTATTTCTGATCCAATTTCATCATCTTCGTATACGGTTTCAATATCTTCACCTGATTGTGCTATATCCCTAATTTTTTTTGCCGAGTTGTTCTCTACTGGATATTTGAAGAATAGACCATCTTTGTTCTCGGAAGAGCCTTGGTTGATAGGTTTCATAAACCATATCATGTTTTTGTGGCTCTTAATTATACGCTTGTAGTTTTTGGTAACGCTATCTTCATTCTTTGACTGCATGCCGCAAACCATATTGCGATATCTCATTGCATCTAACCAAAGCATTTCAATAGTCATCTCTGTACCACCAATACGCCTAGGCTTCACAAGAAACATTCCGTAGCAATCAGGATCATTCACACACATTTCCCAGAAAAGAAATATTAATGATTGAGTATAACGGAATGATGGTTTGACCCCTTTTTGAGTGGTCCAGTAGGTTAAAAAGAAATAGTAAGCGCCAGTAAAGTAGACTGGTTTGCCACCAATAAGCATCCAAACACCATTATGTATTTTGTGATACTCGTTCTCAATGAATTTTTCCTCTTCTGGCGTACACTGCTTTCGTCTTCTTAATGAATATGGTATTTCTGTCCGCTTGTATTTTTGCTCTTCAACTGGCAAACCATAGTTCTCCATGGTTTCCAATGCAGGCATTTTTGGCAACGGTACCTTGTACCTGTCTAATTCTACAAAACCAGACGGTTCATCCCAATCAACATTATATAGCGGAATGTCGTTCATTAAGATGGCTTCTCTAGGTTTCTAGCGTATTTTTCAGGGTAGTTTACAAACTTGGCTACTTGGTTGGTCACGATTTTTTTGATGGAACTGTCACCAAACATTTGCTTCTCATAATGAGAAAGCTCTGATTGTAAATCTGGTAGCGTTTTTCGGATAACTTGCTTTTTAGCGTAGGTAGACTCATAATCTTTAGCCAAAGGAGAAATTGGCATTCTTAAAAATGCATTGGTCTCGTGGAAATTTATCCATATTGTGTACCAAGCGGTATAATTGATCTTATCAAGAATTATAAACTTTTTGTAAATAGCAGCATCTAGGTTTACTCTAAAATATCTATCGGTTTCATGACGATCTTTAATGTACTCCAGCAGTTGATCATTGTCTGTTTTAAGGTAGTTGTAAACAGCTTTACCTCTGTCTTGAAAATCTTTATAAGTATCGAAAAATGGTGATCCTGTGTCAACCGTTAAGAAAACCCATCTTAAAACATCATCATCGACATCTGAGAATTCTTCATGCTCTTTGAGTTCCCAAAATTTAGACAAAATGGTTTGGCCTTCCTCTAGAACGCTCAGATCATACATCATCTTTGAAAAATCAAGTCCCATTTTTAGTCAATAAGTGCGATGATATCTTTGCGTTTAATTTTGTATAAACCTTCAAGACCTTCCGTTTTATGAATAACATACTCTATTGGAGTGGAAAGTTTTTCGTGATATACTATGCGTTGCCCCTCACATATCGGTTCTGGAAAATCTTTGTGTAAAGTTGATAGGTACTTTTTGATAGGACTACCAATCTTTACAACTTCAGCGATATCCTTTAGGTGTTTAGATTTTTTGCTGGTTACAATTAGTCCTGATGGAGAAGATTGTATTGCATCAATCTTTTTTATCCATATCCAACCGTTAACTGGAGTTTTAATGCCGCTTCGTTCTCTCAGAAATATTGCTTCATAATCGATTAGATAACATTTGCCAACCCCTTCAATATCCAGTATTTTCTTTTCGACATTCGCGTTGTAATGACATCCGTAATCAAACCAAATCTTATCACCAACCTTTAATTCCATTTCTACATCGTATTCCATGGAACCATTTACTACGTCAGTTAAATCTTTTAAGGAAAAATCATTGTAAACCCCACCAGTAGCAGCTAAAACCCTTGCGTGCTGATCCCCACGGAAAAGAAGTTTGTTTGGAACGGTGATAACGGTACCCGTGATTGCGTAGTGACGGGCCAATGTGTTCTGTTGGCGCTTAGATCTATCTTCTTTGACACCCTTAACATTTAAACCACTTGATGTTTCCGTGTAGTCCTCATCAGGTTTTATTAGCACCAGGTTTACTGGAATCTCGATTTGTTCGGCTCGCATACACAAAACTAAAAAAAATATAATTATTTATTATAAATATAATTATTTGTTATTTATATTTGTATAAGCAAACTAAGTCAAACAACCCTAGTATTATATAAGTAAACTTTATTTTATGAGTCAAAACAATTCAAAATCGGAAGATTATGATGGAATTACCGTAAAACGTTCAATGTTTTACAAAGGTAGGGCTGCAAAAGCAGGGCATGCTTTTTTCATCCTATCTCACAACGGATTAAAAGGGGATGGCCTTCAATGTAAAGAATTTTGTTCAGCGGGTTTGACAGATGAACAGGAAGAATAAATAAAGAAGGGGTTTGTTGATGAATATAGAGAATTTTTCAAAAACGATATGAGTAAAAAAAGTAATCAGGCTAATAAAAAGCCAACGCTTGGTCTGTTGTTCAAAACAATGCTACCAAACATGTTTATCAAATTACCAGAGTGGAAAGGCTTTTGGTTTAAATGCGGGGATACTGTGTTTGTCTTTACCAAAGATGGTGAGTTATTGGATACACCAGACTACTAGACGTATGGTGATCGTGCAGACTGGGATGTAATTAATATGGGGCATGAAAACCATATAGAAATGACTGTTCTTTTCCTGCAGTCAATGAGGAAAAGAATTGATTGTATCTCAGGTAAGATTGATAGACTGTTAAGCGCTAGCCGTCCAAAGTCATTAGCAATTACCAGCTTGGACCAAGCATTCATGTGGTTAGGTTTAGAACTAGCAGCAGTTGGGAATCCTAATCCATATCCCACTTCGATGGACAAAAGCAGTCCAGTTATTGAAAAGCCAACCGATAAAGCAGAAACAGAAGAAAGTCTGTTTTTGGAAAAACTAGGAGGTTTGGATGAAACAGGAGTTACAAAGGCACTGCGGTTGGATATTCAAAGGACAATCGACATCCTTAGGGTTTATTTCACAAATCAAAACTCAACCAAAAAAGTAGTTGCTGGGTCTTATCCAATAAACATGTCCGTAGATGCAAACCTTGTTAACTCAAAGTTGTGGCTGGGTAAACAATTAAACCACATTTTAAAAACGCAAGAAATCAAAGAAGAAAAGCTCTCAGATTAATCTGAGGGAGGTAAGATGGCGGAACTAGACGCTGTGCATGTGCTCCTATAATCCATAAGTAGTTGAGCTGGCACGATAGAAAAGCATAAGCGCTATGCTGAGTATAATGATGGTTTGAATCCATCTCTTACCACAAAGTCCTTGTCAAGTATGAAGTTGTACGAAGAGTTGTGTGTTTTTTCTCTTCGAAATACTTGGTATAACATTCATGAAGCAAGGCAAAACAGGTGTATAGTATAAGGGGAGTATGACGGTCTCCAAAACTGTTGGTGTTGGTTCGAATCCAGCTGCACCTGCTAAGTTTTGATCATGTTTCCTGTGGCAGTCTAGAATTTCGTGCCATGAGTTCTAGGAATTTCCACCTCGATAAACTTGGTTGGCCAGCTCGGGAAAGTAGCGAGCATTATTTTGATATAAAGTGACTAAAAATATCCACTAGAGCGAGGGGGTGTTTGATTGAAAGTAAGTAGTGTATAAGGGAGGGCATTCATCATGAGGGTACACCCGTCCAGGATTCGCTGGTTTTCTCCAACGTTGTTTGCGGAGAAGTAAAAGAGATTGATTAGTGAAAACGATATGTGAAGGGACAACCGAATTATACATGGAAGCGGACGATTAGCAGAAGGACACCCCCATTTATGAAACCAAAACAGGCGAAAGAGTTAATAGCAGATATCACTAAACGCGGGTGGATAAAGGTTGGAGATAAGTATTTGCCTCCTTCACAAGCTAAAGAAGTGAAAAAAGCAAAACCTAAAAGGCCGAAAGCAAAAATTACTGGATGGATCGATGATGATAGAAACATCCAAAACAAGAAGGACAATCGGGAACCATTCATCAGATTGGTTGAACAAGAGTTGGGTGTTGATGTTTGGCCCGAGTTCTTCTTCTCTACAGAGAGAAAATACAGATTGGACTTTGCTATCCCAGTAAGGAAAGATGGAAGTGAATTGAAGATAGCCATAGAAGTTCAGGGGGGTATTTGGATGAAGGGCAATAGCGGACATAGCTCTGGCACTGGAATAAAAAGGGATATGGATAAATCAAATTTGGCTCAATCACTAGGTTGGTTCTTACTGAAGGTTACACCAAATGAATTATTGAGCTATAAAACTCTTGAATTAATTAAAAGCAAACTATGAAAGTTCCAGAAAAATATCGAATAACTAAAGGTATTATGGCTAGCAACGGAAGCTATGGAAACAATGGTGCATTTGAGGTACCATTTAGCAATCGTAGTACAGCTTTCGTTATCGCTTCTGATGGTGAAGGATGGGAACACGTGTCGGTTCATGTCGTTGTGGAAGGAAAACAAAGAACGCCTACGTGG
>NZ_JAELTX010000844.1 GCF_016429065.1 Pedobacter sp. ASV17 | reverse complement strand
CTCTGCAGATGATCAGAAGCCTGTACTGAAAACCATCGCCAAAACACTGGCCGTAAAAGCCAGCCGGTGAGCGAAGTCGACGGCCGAATGTCTGTTTTCACCAGTCCATTCATGGTCCCCTTGTAACCAACAGGAACACCCACAGTAAGGTAAGAGTAAGAGAAGGAATGTTTCTTTGGGAAAAGCCTAGTGTGGGATGTTCGGCAGGGAATCAAGTAGGGATGATGAGGGCCTTGCCATGCGTCTTTTCCGGCCAACAGAGCCACAACAGCCAAGTGACAAATGACAACATAGAGGATGCTGGATATTGTCCTACCCAAATAGTTCGCATTTTTCTGTATAATTGATACCACAACAGCGAGGTTCCGGTATGTGAGGAAGGA
>NZ_JAELTX010000843.1 GCF_016429065.1 Pedobacter sp. ASV17 | reverse complement strand
CCCCCCCCCCCCCCCCCCCCCCCCCCCCCCCCCCCCCCCCCCCCCCCCCCCCCCCCCCCCTCCCTTCAACCCGAAGACGGCATACGCGATCTTGTAATTCGTCTCGTGGGCTCGGAGATGTGTATAAGAGACAGGGCAATTCCTGCCGACTCGGCCACCCTTCTGGACGATGCCTCTGCCACCGACTCGGTTCGCCCCTCAAATGCCGACAAGCTCGACTGGGATAGCATCGTTGGCTCAGAAAGTGATATTCCTGGCTCTTATACACATCTGACGCTGCCGACGACTGAGCCGGTGTGTAGATCTAGGGGGTGGCGGGGGGGGTAAAAAGGGGGGGGGGGGGGGGGGGGGGGGGGGGGGGGGGGGGGGGGGGGGGGGGGGGGGG
>NZ_JAELTX010000842.1 GCF_016429065.1 Pedobacter sp. ASV17 | reverse complement strand
CCCCCCCCCCCCCCCCCCCCCCCCCCCCCCCCCCCCCCCCCCCCCCCCCCCCCCCCCCCTTTCTCAAGCAGAAGACGGCATACTAGATCTTGTAATTCGTCTCGTGGGCTCGGAGATGTGTATAAGAGACAGCCTTTAAGGTTGGCGCTGGTAACCGTTTTTAGTCCGCGTAATATTTTATTCTATTTTAAAGGAATATCTATTCTTATTGGAGATTTTTCTGGATTTCTGTAAGGGAATCTACCATAATTCTGTCTCTTATACACATCTGACGCTGCCGACGACTGAGCCGGTGGGTGGAGGTGGGGGGGGGGGGGGGGGTGGAGAGGGGGGGGGGGGGGGGGGGGGGGGGGGGGGGGGGGGGGGGGGGGGGGGGGGGGGG
>NZ_JAELTX010000841.1 GCF_016429065.1 Pedobacter sp. ASV17 | reverse complement strand
GTCATTCCTTTTTGGCAAGGCTGTTCCTTACTGATGATGTACGCAGTTTGTGGATCTCTGTATCCTTCTCGGCTGCGATTACCTCGATCCGATTCCCAAGGTTGGCCCTACGACGGCGCTGAAACTTATCCGCGAGCATGGCACCCTCGAAAAAGTGGTGGAATCGATTGAAAAGGATCCCAAGCAAAAGTACACCATTCCCGAAGACTGGCCATACAAGGATGCGCGAGACCTCTTTTTCGAGCCAGACGTTCGTGCAGCCGACCACCCGGACTGCGACTTCAAGTGGGATAAGCCTGATATTGAAGGCTTGGTGACATTTCTCGTTACGGAAAAGGGCTTCTCAGAGGATCGTGTTCGCAGCGGTGGTGCGAGACTGGAAA
>NZ_JAELTX010000840.1 GCF_016429065.1 Pedobacter sp. ASV17 | reverse complement strand
ATTCTGGGTCGCGGTTTGAAGCTGCCTGCCCGGGCAAGCAAGGACGATGAATCCATCGTAGATGGCGGTTATGGAGTTGTATATAAGAAAAGGTCTATTCCCGTAGTTTGTAAAGGAAGATGCTTTGTACTAACAATCAACTTTCCAGTCTTATACCCCATAACTTCTTGTCTATAACTTTCCTTGTATAACACTCAGGATGCTGTCCAAGATCACCGTTACCGCCCTGCTGGCAGGTGCTGCTATTGCAGTTCCTCACCCCTCTCCTGTTGCTGGAGCTGCTTCCAAGACTTCGCCGGATGCCCCAGCAGGCGTCGAGTTCGACCGTCGTGATACGGGTGAGTATGTCAACAACAATGCCATTGCCAACTTCAATGCCGACA
>NZ_JAELTX010000839.1 GCF_016429065.1 Pedobacter sp. ASV17 | reverse complement strand
GGTTAAGAATGCCTGGGACAGCGGCAGACGCCAACACGGCAGACCAAATGACACAGTCCGGGCTGGTGAGGTAGTTGCACAGAATCGTAGGCGAGTGCGGGTCAGCAGGGACGCAGCTAACATTGAGAATGCGTCCAGTGCGCTCATACGCCTCTCTAAACGTCATGGATCCGCGCGACCACCAGCTACATCGCGCCGCCCAGTCAACCGAGTCAAATCTCGCGCCCGTCTTCCACCATCTGAAGAACCAGACCGACATGGGCTCGCGGCAAGCATTGATGCGGGTCGACAGCGCTGGGATAAGGAGCTGCTTGAGCTCGTCATTGGTTCTCGTCGCCACGAGTCCTGCAATCAGTGCTCCTCCACTGGTACCGGTAATGACA
>NZ_JAELTX010000838.1 GCF_016429065.1 Pedobacter sp. ASV17 | reverse complement strand
CCCATAAAGTATCAGACTTCGGAGGTACGGAGTAATTACAGGCCACTGTATTTAATGTTCATGTTGTAGCAACCGAATCGACACTGCCGCTGCGCAAAACTAATACTAGTACCTAGGTAGGTACTAAGGTACTACCTGGTAGTAATTGTGACTGTCAAGCGAAGGGGGATTCCAGGCCCTTTTTTAGCGCAGGTAGGGTGGTACGAGAAAGGCGCTACACGGTAAAGTGGTTGAGATTAGTACCTACATCAACCAACCACGCTCATCATGTCCATCAATTCGAGCGCTTGTTCGTGTAATACCTAGAAATTCTATTCGTACTACCTTATAGGTGCCACCTTTAGTAGGTAGGTAGGTAGGTAGGTAGGTTAGTAGTACCAGGT
>NZ_JAELTX010000837.1 GCF_016429065.1 Pedobacter sp. ASV17 | reverse complement strand
ATACACACACATCACTAGAACCATAGAACAATCGATTGGATCGTTGAAACACTTGAATTTCGCAAAAGCACAGTGACTTCTACCAACGTACACTGCACCCAGGGTATGTAGCGATCATCAAACCCGCAGTACCACGTCCTCATGCCGAGTAGGCCATCCAAAAAGACCATTTCCCGACACTCAATGTAACAAGGCTTTTCTCCAGCTATCCATCCCCATGCAGTGCTTTTTTGTTCCTGCCTTAAGAAACGACTCCTTGGTACAAGGCTTGTACCGCAAAAACGAGAAGAATGATGTGCCATGCAAGATATCCGGAGACCCCAAACGCCCCTGTTCTGGGTGTCCCATCTTCTACCTGCAAATATATTTGAATTATGTTCGCC
>NZ_JAELTX010000836.1 GCF_016429065.1 Pedobacter sp. ASV17 | reverse complement strand
CCCCCCCCCCCCTTTTTTAATGATCCCGCGCCCACCGAGATCTACACACCGGCTCAGTCGTCGGCAGCGTCAGATGTGTATAAGAGACAGACCCGTAGTACCTCCCACTAGCAAGGAGAGAGAAAGAAGAACTGCACTAACAACTGATCCCGCCGCCGTCGTTTTGGGCCATCGGCCCCCCGGCAAGTGAGAATGGACACGAGAATTTTGTGCTACGATAATTCGTTACCAGCTCGGCGCAAGGACGAGGCAGCCTTGTATGCTGTATCCCTAAAATGGTGATGGCGATTTTACTCGTATTACCTGCAAAGGGACATGCACACATGCAATCACTCTTACAAATTACAAGCCAACAGGGATGACTGTCTCGCATTGCCATTCAC
>NZ_JAELTX010000835.1 GCF_016429065.1 Pedobacter sp. ASV17 | reverse complement strand
GTTGAGCATCGTCTCTTTATTGAGGCTAACAAGGATGGGGCAGGACCAGGAATTGTGGACTTGGCTGTAGTTGCTCGCTCTATTGAGCGTGATGACAGCGATAGTCTGAGTGACAACCGCCAACTCATCGCGTTCGTTGTACCAAAGCAGCAACTGGACCAGCGTGGAAAAGCAAACTTTGCAGTCCGCATTAGCCAATACGGCAGCCAATACCTCAACTCGTACATGCTACCCAACGCCTACCAGTTTCTACCAGCACTTCCAGTGACGATTGGTGGCAAAGTCGATCGGCAGAAGCTTCTACACGACGATCTCCAACTGACTTATCCGGTCGAGGATGCAGCGGATGTGGCAGATTCGCCTGATGACGCACAGGCTAACGG
>NZ_JAELTX010000087.1 GCF_016429065.1 Pedobacter sp. ASV17 | reverse complement strand
GAGAAACTAGCACACACATGGCGTTACGACAATTATCCTGGCAACTCTGAAGTGACTTGGCAACTGATGGATAAAGGCGACCAAACGCTTGTTAGGCTTACCCATGCCAACGTACACACGCTAGAAGAAGGTGGCCCTGATTTTGCAAAAGAAAACTTTGTAGAAGGCTGGAACCATATCGTGCACACCAGCCTTAAAAATCATTTGGAAGGAGAAGAAAACTAGGCTAAGGACTTACAAATATCCTTGATCAAACCTGGGCCCTCGTAAATAAAGCCAGTATAAAGTTGTACCAAAACGGCACCCGCATCTAGCTTTTCCTTTGCATCTTCGGCAGAGTGGATACCTCCTACGCCAATAATTGGAAATGCTTGATTTGACTTTTCGGAAAGGTAACGGATTACTTCTGTAGAGCGCTTGGTTAAAGGTTTACCACTCAGACCTCCCATTTCTTCCTTCAGTTTTTCTGGTGAGTAAAGGCCGTCACGACCTATGGTGGTGTTGGTGGCAATCACGCCAGCAATACCTGTTTCCTTTACAATCTCAATAATGTCATCCAATTGCTCGTTTGTTAAGTCAGGCGCTATTTTTAAGAGGATTGGTCTAGAAATATTGTTCTTGCAGTTACGTTTTTGTAGGGTATTTAAAAGCTCCATTAACGGCTCTTTTTCTTGCAAAGCTCTTAAACCTGGCGTATTAGGTGAGCTTACGTTCACTACAAAATAGTCGACTACGTCAAATAAGCGGTCAAAACATTTGATGTAGTCGTAAACCGCATCTTCGTTTGGGGTATTTTTATTTTTACCGATGTTCCCCCCTACGATAATATCGGGATGGCGGTCTTTCAATAAGCGTAAACGTTCGGCCATTGTATCCACCCCTTTGTTGTTAAAACCCATTCGGTTAATCAACGCGGCATCTTCTGGCAAACGGAACATTCTTGGTTTGTCGTTTCCTGGTTGTGGTAGTGGCGTAACAGTACCTACTTCCACAAAACCAAAGCCCAAATTGCTCAAGGCTTCCACATATTCTCCATTTTTATCGAAGCCAGCAGCCAAACCCACTGGATTTTTGAACTTCAATCCAAAAACCTCTCGCTCCAATCCCTTAAAACTGACATCAAAACTTCCTCTTAGCACTGATTTGCCAAATGGAAAAAAATCATTGAACCACTTTAAACGCTTTACCACAAAATGGTGTACATTTTCAGGGTCAAACTTGAAGAATATGGGCTTTACTAAACGATACATGATGCGAAGATAGCAAAAAAGCAAATCTTAATATTTTCATCTGTATAAAATTTGTTTTCCATGTCAACCACTCCCGTCATTTCAACGACCGAAGGAGGAGAACCGAAGCTCTAAGAAGTAAATTGAAAATCAACGAAGTTAAATCTAGCTCTTTGTAATTTTTGCTAAACATTCTAATCGCTAGATTTCTCCCAAAGGTCGAAATGACGAAAAGGGTAACTTGCACTGCCCACCATCCCTCGTCATTTCGACGACCAAAGGAGGAGAACCGAAGCTCTACGAAGTAAATTGAAAATCAACGAAGTTAAATCTAGCTCCTTGTTATTTTTGTTAAACATTCTAATCGCTAGTTTTCTCTCAAAGCTCGAAATGACGAAAAGGGTAACTCTCACTACCCCACCATCCCTCGTCATTTCGACGACTGAAGGAGGAGAAATCTAGCTCCTTGTTATTTTTTGTTAAACATTCTAATCGCTAGATTTCTCCCAAAGGTCGAAATGACGACAAGGGTAATTTGCACTGCCCCACCACTCCCGTCATTTCGACGACCGAAGGAGGAGAAATCTAACTCTTTGTTATTTTTGTTAAACATTCTAATCGTTAGATTTCTCCCAAAGGTCGAAATGACGAAAAGAATAACATACACTGCCCCACCATCCCTCGTCATTTCGACGACCGAAGGAGGAGAAATCTAGCGTTTAGTTATTATTTTATTAAATACTCAGCTCGTTAGATTTCTCCTTCGTCGAAATGACGGCAAAGGGAGTGATGGCCACGGAAATAAAAAAGGCCATGCCAATCCTAGCACAGCCCTATTTCATCAAATCATTACACGAATTAATATGCCGCAGTAAAGCGTTGACGCGGGTGCTTGTTATTTTCTACCTCATCAGCAATTACAATAGCTAAATCTTGTACCGAAAGCACACATTTACCTGCTTCATCAAAAACTGGGTTTTCCAATCCCAAACGGTATTTGCCAGTACGACCAATGGTGATACCTGGATGCATTTCTATGGCAGGGCTAAAGAAAGTCCAATTCAATTCCTTTTCTTCTTTAAGTATATTCAGGTAATCTCTAGCAGCAGTAGCACCTGGTTTAATTTCAGCTGGAAAATTCTCGCCATCTACCAATTGCTGACCGTCAATAAACAAACTACCCGCACCGCCTATTACAATTAAACGATTTACGTTTGAAGCCTTCACTCCTGCTTGAATAGCCTCAGCTCCTTTAATAAAATCGTTATAGATATTTGGATTAGTCCAGCCAGCGTTAAAGGCACTTACTACCACATCATAACCATTTACGGCCTCTGCTAAAGCTTGTTCGTTAGTTACATCTACACTCTTCGCTACCACATTATCTTTTTGAATAACCTTCTCCGTGTTTCTAGCTATTGCCAACACCTCATGACCTCTCTCGGCCAATTCATTTACCAAATTTTGTCCTACAAAACCTGTTGCTCCAATTACTGCTACTTTCATATAAATCGAATTTTATTGTTTTATTGTAACTATTTTTATTACAGTTTAAGTCAAAAAAATATTAAGCAAACCTTTTGCTAAAATCAGCAAGGGTCTGTTTATTTAATTCATCAATTAATCTCATTTCCGTTTCACTATACAAATCGTTCAAGTGCTTGTTAATGTCCTTTCCTACTTCGCAAAGCGGGTTTGGGTCATTTTTATGGCTTCCCAATAAGTAATTTCCCTTTACACTTTGGTACAACGCACCTAACGTAATTTTGTTCGCAGGTTTGGCTAAAGCACTGCCCCCATTCTTTCCCTCTTTACTAATTACCAGCCCGTGTTCACGTAAGTTAACCAATTCTTTTCTAACCAATACTGGATTGATATTGATACTTCCAGCCATGTAATCAGACGATAGCAGCTCCCCTTTCGCTTTATCAAGCAAAACCAAAATGTGTAAGGAAATGGCAAATCTACCGTTGCTCATTCTGTAATTTTATTTATTACAGTACAAAGGTAAGTGATTATTTTTCATACTTCCAAATATGTTGTTATTTATTTGTTAAAATCTGTGTCCAAACTATCATGGCATTAGTTTAAAAACTATCTTTGTAGCCAACGCCAAAAAATCTATTTGATATTGAAAAATTTTTTTAAAATACTCGCCATCAGTATTGTTTCCTTAATTGCATTATTGTTTATTATCCCTTTTCTTATTCCGAAAACGATTAATGAACAAATCACCAAGGCTATTAATCAAAACATTAAAGGCGAAGTGAGTTTCAAAGGCACTGGGCTGTCTTTCTTCTCTCATTTCCCATCCCTTACGTTAAATTTAGATGAGTTTCTTTTGAAAGGTTCCGAGCCTTTTAAAAGCGACACCTTGATTTATGCAAAGCAAATGGCATTGGGCATCAATTTGTTCTCTTTGTTCAGCAAACAAATCAAAGTCGACGAATTTTATCTGGACAATGCCAAAATCAACATCCTTTCTGATGAACAAGGGCATGCCAACTATAACGTTTACGAAAGTAAAGACGATGGCAAAAAAAGCACCGACACCACTAGCACAGCTATCAAAATTGAAGGTATTTATATCAAAAACAGCGATTTAGTTTACAACGACAAATCGATACCGATGATGATTGATGCCAAAGGAGTTGATTACAGCGGAACTGGCGATTTAAGCAAGGCCATTTTTGATTTAAAAAGTAAGTTGTCCATTAAAGATGCTGATGTGTATTATGCAGGCACACCTTACCTACTCCACAAAAAACTAAATGCCAAACTCATTACCAAAATCAATACCAGTTCTTTGGATTTGCTGTTTGACGAAAATGATATTAAAATCAACTCCCTGCCGATCCGTTTTGTGGGCCGTTTTTCCTTCTTAAAAGATGGTTACGATATGGATTTCAAGACCCAGGCGAAGGAAACTGATTTGCACAATATTTTCACTGCCCTGCCACCAGAAATTGCAGACAAGCTAGAGCGTACCAAAATCAAAGGCTATGCCGAAATCAGTGCTTCACTGATTGGAAAATACATTGCCGAGAGCAACGCCATGCCAAGCTTAACTTTTAACATGAAGATACGCGATGGTGAAATTACCAACCCTAACGCTCCAGAATCCATCAAAAACCTTTTCTTAAACTTACAAACCAAGGTGCCAAGCTTAAATCCTGATAGTTTAGACCTTAACATGGATAGCTTGTTTTTTAACATTGGAAAGGATTATTTCTCTTCAACTACTAAAATCAAAGGGCTAAAAGAACCTCATATCTTTACCAAAACCCGTTCTAATATTGATTTAGGAAAATGGGCCAAGATCATTAATTTGGATAGTACCGTGGTTAAAGGTCGTTTAACAATGTCGCTTGATGCCAATGGAAAGTATAGCAAAAAGGTGGTTAAAAGTGGCATCAGACAAGTAGATACCGTAATTGCTACCGTTCCTCAATTCGACGCCAAAATCAAATTAAGCAATGGCTATTTCAAATATGCTTCGCTGCCCTCTCCTATTGATAAAATCAATTTTGACTTTGTGGGCAACAACAGCAATGGCGATTATAAAAACACTACTTTGGCCATCACCAATATTGATGTAAATGCTTTATCCAATTATATCAAGGGACACTTGAAACTGCAAACCATTAACAACATCACCTTAGATTTGGGCTTAAAAACCGAAATCAATTTTGCGGAAATCAAGAACTTTTACCCTATTAAAGATTTAGTGTTGGACGGCAAGCTTTCTATCGATGTAAGCAGCAAGGGCTCCTACGACAAATCGAAAAAGATGTTCCCTGTTACCAATGCATTCATTAAGCTGAGCAAAGGTTATATCAAAACGGCCAACTTTAACGAGGCTATTGAAAAAATTGACGTTGATGCCGTGGTGACCAATAACAATGGCAACTTAAAAGGTACATTATTAAACGTTAAGCCTATTTCCTTCGAAATGGCGGGGCAACCGTTCCTATTGAAAGCTAACGTAAGCAATCTTGAAAACGTTTCTTACAACGTCAGCTCAAGAGGAACTTTGGATATTGGCAAGCTTTACAAGGTATTTGCCATTCCAGGATATCAGGTGCATGGTCTTATTTACACCAATGTAAACTTTAAAGGTTTGCAGAGCGATGCCTTAGCTGGACGCTACAACCGTTTAAGCAATAGGGGAATGATGACCATCAAGGATCTGAACATCTTAACGGATATGTTCCCTAATCCTTTCATCATTAAAAATGGAAAATTCTCTTTTACCTCTGCCGCTTTAAAATTTGATGAGTTTAATGCTTCCTACGGCGGTTCTGATTTTAAACTGAACGGGAACTTAAATAACTACGTCAATTTTATTTTTGATGAAAGGGAGAAACTGACTGGAAACTTTGCACTCCATAGCAACAAAATCATTGCAGATGAATTTATGGTGTATGCCCCAAGCAGCAATAGCCCTTCTACTCCTGCAGCCAAAGGTGTGATTTTGATTCCTACGAACTTAAACGTAGCCTTTAATGCTGATGCTAACGATGTTGCCTACAGTGGTCTTAACCTAAAAAATGCCAAGGGAACAATGACCCTTAACAATGGCAAATTAAGCTTATCACAAACAGGTTTCGATATTATTGGGGCCAAAGTGGTGATGGATGCTACCTACCAGAGCACCAGCACAAAATCTGCCAATTTCGATTTTAAATTAAACGCTAAGGAATTTGATATCGCGAAAGCTTACAAAGAAATTAAGCTGTTTAGAGAAATGGCCACTTCTGCTTCGAAAGTAAAAGGGGTTGTTGGTTTAGATTATCAAATAACAGGTCGTTTAAATGATGAGATGTATCCTGTATTCCCATCGATTAAAGGTGGTGGCTCACTTACTTTAAAGGATGTAAAGCTGGCTGGTTTTAAAATGATGAACGCGGTGAGCAAGGAAACCAAGCGTGATAGTTTAACCAATCCAAACTTGAAAGATGTAGTGGTTAAAACTACGATCAAAAATAACATCATTACCATTGAGCGCACCAAAATGAGAATTGCTGGTTTCAGACCTCGTTTTGAAGGTCAAGTGAGCTTTGATGGCAGATTGAATTTAAGCGGTAGATTGGGCTTGCCTCCTTTCGGCATCATTGGTATTCCGTTGAGCGTAACGGGTACTCAAGAAAAACCCGTGGTGAAATTGAAACGCAACAAAGAAGGTAAATTAGAAGAAACAGAAGACTCGGACAGCAAGTAAGGTCTATCTGTCCGAAAGTAGAATGCGTCATTTCGACTGGAGCATGGCGAAATGGAGAAATCTTTAAATCCATACTATATTGAAAGATTTCTCGACTACACTACATTTCGCTCGAAATGACGCTTTTTTGTATGTATCCATAGTAAAGCAGTAGTCCGACATCATTTCTAAGCCACAGATACACAGATTTAATCTATTTGTGCATCTGTGCCTTTTTTATTTAACTATCCTTTGGGGCGATAAACAGACCTCGAAGAGGTCAAACATTTATAAAACGACAAATCAATCAATATTCGACTCCTACAGAGTCGCATAGCATCCGTAATATTTCTTTTCTATAAGCATTGAAATCCTTCGGATTTTCGCTCAAGTCATGTTCGAAACAGGGCATATTTCTAAGCCACAGATACACAGATTATTCTTATTTGTGTATCTGTGGCTTTATACTTTACATACGTTTTTGCTCGTCGGTTTTATTAACAGTTTTGGCATCCTTCACCTTTTGGTTTCCAAAGTGGAACTTCAAATTAATCATAAAGTATTGCGTATCACGGTAATCTTTGAAATACTGGTTTTGGTTAGCGTAACGAGTAGAAATGGTGTTTTTATCGGTCTTAAAAATATCGTTCAACACCAAGCCAGCCTCAAAACGTTTATCGAACATCTTCTTGTTTAACACAATGTTGGTTCGTTGCGAAGGACTAATGGTGAACGAACCTTGCACTGATTTTGAATTATAAGCATAACTGGCACCCAAATCCCATGTTTTTGCCTTGTCCAAGGTAATTTGTGTAGAAACATTGGCATTATAAAAAAACGCATTGTTTTTATGCAGCTGGTTATCAACACCCATAAAGAAATCTTCATTATACTCTCCCATCACAAACAGGTTCAATTTCCAAAGGTTGGTGATGCTGAAATTTTTTGACATGTTAGCCCCCACGATTTCGCCCTTATTGATATTGGTATAATGGTACCTCGTTTCAAATGTTTCGGGATTTTGGATAGAAATTTCCATTGAAGGATTTTTAATGTAGCTGTAGTAAGCCTCAAAATTCCAATCCTTAAGCGTATAAGTTAAGCTGAGGTTATGGAACATGGTGGATTGCAAATAGGCATCACCTTGAAAATAAGCAAACAGGTTATAGTAAGACTTAGATGGATTAAGGAAACTGTAGTTTGGCCTACTGATTCGCTTTCCGTAAGAAAACCCCAACTGTTGGTCTTCTTTCAATTCGTGCATCAAGTAAAAAGTAGGAAAAATGTTGGTTCGGGTATTGGCATTTTGCGCCACTGGGTTATCCGAATCGGTATTAATTCGAGTCGTTTCTGAACGTAAGCCCAACTTTACCTCCCATTTTTTCCATTTGTATTCTGAAGATATATAAGCCGCATAAATATTCTCTTCATAATTGAACAAGTTACTTCTAGTGGGGTCAAAAACCAGCGAACCACCGTTATCAGTTAAAAACCGTAAATCGTTACGGTTATTTACGTAACTATATTTCAAACCACCTTCAAAGATAAAACTGTCTTTAGCTAAACGATAATCCAATTGCGTAGCATAAAGTTTAATGTGCTGGTTGCTGTTGTTCGCAAAGCGACGATACTCTTCTGGCTGATTAATGAAACGCAAAGTAGTGGCCACATCTTGGTTTTCTCGATGAGTGTTGTTACTGTAGTTATTACTTAACGTGAGGTTGTGATTTCCAAACTTTTTATCGAGCACCAAGTAAGCATTGAAATTTCCATAACGTTGGTCTCTTTGATTTAAGGTTACGTAATTAGATTCCAACTGATTGGTTAAGGTATTGTAAATATTAGTAGGCACATTGTATCGACCAACCAAATTAGGATTAAAATTACCATCAAAACCCAATTGAAAAGTGGTAAGACTATCCAAACTATATTGCGATGAAAAATTATAAAGGTGTTGTTGGTGCGACTCGCTTTTTCTCACCATATCGCTTTCCCAACGCGTGTTGTTATTGTCAAAAATCACCACATCAAAGTTCTTGCGAACGTAATCGCCTGAAACAAAATTGTAATTACCACTCACCTGCAATTTATCGGTATTGAAAGATTGCGCTAAGCCCAAACGACCCTTGGCGTAAATAGATTGATGATACCTCGACGACAAGGTCCCTTTATACCCCAACAGCTTATTTTGTTTCATTTTGATGTTAAGCACCGCACCTCCTTGGGCTTCATATTTTGCTGGCGGATTGGTAATCACTTCTATGGAACTGATGTTACTGCCTTCCGTATTTTCCAAAAACATTTTCAACTGCTCTTGGGTCATCATCGTTTTTTTATCGTTAATCGTTACCAAAATTTGGGAGCTGCCACGAATAGTCAATTCTTCATTTTTCACTATTACATTTGGGGTATTTTTTAAAATGTCCCATCCACTCAAGTTTTGCAGTGGCGTATTTTCAATATTAAATTCTAACCTATCCGCTTTGCGTTTTAGCAACGGCTTTTTGCCAGAAACATTAACCGTGTTCAAAACAATGGTGGTATCTTTTTCTTTAGGTTTTTGAGGAGTCTGTGCCCAAACAATGATAGGCAACAATAGTGATAAGGTAAAAGTGATGTGAAGTCTCATTTCAAATATTTTTTCACAAAACTCTACTGAAAAAGCCAAAGACTAGGTTAATGAAAGGTTAACGATGAGTTAATGCAATGAAAAAGAAAATTAGCTTTGTATTTTTGGATATGAATAAGAAACTAAGTATTACCCTATTATTTGCAGCCAGCTTTCTGGTACTTATTGGCTTACAAGGGTATTACTTATACAATTCGTATCGCTTTGAAAGAAAGGAATTAAATAAGCAAGCCAATAACATTGCCGATAGTGTACTCAGTGATTTGAATCGATTTAACGATGAAGCCAATGAGGAAACCTTGATTAAAAGACTGAAAAAACTGGAAAGCAATGACAGTCTTAGAAACGAACAGATCAACCAACTACAACAATGGTACGCTTTCAGAAAACACTTTCAACAAAATGTAGATAAACTACTGAAAAAACAAACAGAAAACACCCCTTACGACATTGCTTTACGAAGTGAGATCTATTCCATATATGATGAAACCGAGAAAAGAGAATTGGTGTCTACCCAATCGCCATTAGTGCTCTATAAGACCAAAAAAGACATCAAAAAAGGCTTCATTTTCAATGTAGGTAAATGGAATTCTAACTTTACAGAAAAAGATACCGAGTTAAAACTTAATGCAAGGTATCATTACACCATCAAATCCAGAACCATTGTAGAGCTACTTAATCTACGAATGTTGATTTTCAAACATCTCCTACCTTTGTTGCTCATTAGTATTTCCATCATCGCCTTACTGATTTATTTATTCTGGAAAACACTTAAAAATTTACGGTTACAGCAGGAAAAAGTGGCTCAGCTTTACACCTCTATCGACTCTATTGCGCATGAATTGAACACTCCATTGACCACCCTAAAATTCACTTTGGCCAACACGCCCACCAGCGAAACCAAAGCTTTATTAGAAAGACAGGTGCAACGCTTGGAAAAGGTCATTTCTTCTATCAATAGTGAAAATAGCGACAGTCAAGTTGCATCGCAGAGCGATATCGAACGTTACCTATCGAATTTAAAAACACAATATGATTCGCTACAATTCAACATCCTAGTAAACTTTGCATTTAACCATGTACTTTCGCAAAAAGACATAGAGCAGGTGATTGGCAATTTGATCGAAAACTCTGCAAAATATCGTGCAAGCACAGTGGATTTAACCCTTAATTTCAATCAGCAAATTATCATTCAAGTAAGCGACGACGGCATAGGGATTCCACCAGAAGCACAGGCACATATCTTCGAAAAATATTACAGGGTAAGTCGACAAGAAAACCTGCAAATCAATGGACTTGGACTTGGGTTATATATTGTAAAACAAACCGTTGAAAAATATAGAGGCAGTATCAAAGTGTCTTCTAATCCGAAAAATGGGGTAACATTTAAAATTACTTTGGCTAATGGGCACTAAAATTTTATTGGTTGAAGACGACGCTGATTTGGGAATGGTACTTAAGCAATACCTTGAGTCCTCTGATTTTGAGGTGAAATGGTACACGCACCCTAAAGCGCTTTTAGACGATGCTGATGCGCTAAAAAACAATCAGCTGGCTATTTTAGATGTGATGCTCCCAGAAATGGACGGCTTTACCTTGGCCAAAACCATCCGCCAACAACATCAAATTCCTTTTCTATTTTTAACGGCCAAAGGTCAAAGCATCGACAGGATTTTAGGCTTAAAACTTGGTGCCGATGATTACATTACCAAACCCTGCGAACCCGAGGAGCTACTGCTTAGAATCCATAACATTCTGAAAAGGCAGCTCAGTGCTACGCCAAACAAAACAGTTAATCTTGGAGCGTATGCTTTTAATCCAGCGCTATACCAATTGGTTTTTAACGATACCATTATTCAACTTACCGAAAAGGAAGCGGAACTGTTATCGCTTTTTTTAAACCACAACCATCAAATTGTTAACCGTAAGGATATTTTAGAAAAGCTTTGGGGCAAGGATGATTATTTCTTGGGCAGAAGCCTTGATGTGTTTATGACCCGCCTGCGCAAATACTTCCAGCATGACACTAGAATAAGCTTTGATTCTATTAGAGGGATAGGTTTTAAGATTGAATTCCCAGAGTAGATACTCCTTCTTTGCGTTCTTAGCGACTTCTTCTTTTCGTAGCGGTTAGATTTTACCGCAAAGGGATGCAAAGTTTTCGCAAAGCGACGCAAAGACAAATGTTTAAATATCCACCCCCCTCTTCGCGTTCTTAGCGACTTCTTCTTTTCGTAGCGGTTAAATTTTACCGCAAAGGGATGCAAAGTTTTCGCAAAGGGACGCAAAGACAAATGTTTAATTATCCACCCCCCTCTTCGCGTTCTTAGCGACCTCTCCTTTTCTTAGCGATTAAATTTTACCGCAAAGGGATGCAAAGTTTTCGCAAAGCGACGCAAAGCTTAGCATATTATCTAATTAAGTAAACCCACAAACCTCATAGGTTTAATATACAACATGCAAATCAAACCTATGAGGTTTTACAAAGCGATAGCACAACCAAAACCCTCAGTTAAACAACCCCGATTTCAAACCTCGTAGGTTTTAAAAACCTACGAGGTTTCGTAGACACTTTTTGTTTAATAAGCCCAACACCCTAAAATCGTAAATCTATTGCTATCTTTGCGGCATAATGATTTCGATTAATAACTTAAGTTTTTTGATTGGCTCTAGGGCCTTATACGACGAAGCGGATTGGCACATTAAGCCAGGCGATAAAGTGGGACTGATTGGTGCAAATGGTGCTGGAAAATCTACGCTGTTACGATTAATTGTGGGCGAATACACACCTAATTCGGGCAGCATTTCGATGGCTAAAGATTTGCGTATTGGCTATTTAAACCAGGATTTACTATCGTACGACAGCCACAATACCATTTTGCATGTGGCCATGGAAGCCTTTGACCGTCAGAACAAATTGCACCACGAAATTGAGGAGCTTTTAAAGGTTATTGAAACGGATTACAGCGAAGATGTTTTAAATAAATTGGCCGAAAAACAGCACGAATTTGATGCTTTGGATGGCTATAATATTGAATACAGAGCCAATGAGGTTTTAGCAGGTTTAGGTTTTAGTGCCGAAGACCAGTTACGCCCATTGAACACCTTTTCGGGAGGATGGCGCATGCGTGTAATGCTGGCTAAAATCCTTTTGCAAGACCCTGATATTCTCCTACTGGATGAGCCTACCAACCACATGGACTTACCTTCCATTAAATGGCTAGAAACCTATTTGGCTGGCTTTGAAGGGGCTATTGTGATTGTATCGCACGATAAATATTTCTTGGATAAAATCACCAATAAAATTGTAGAAAGCCGTAAAGGCAAATTGACCATGTATAGCGGCAATTACACTTTCTATCTAGAAGAGAAAGAACTAAGGGCCGAAATCCAACGTGGTGAGTTTAAAAACCAACAAGCCAAAATTAAGCAGGAAGAACGTTTAATTGAACGTTTTAAAGCAAAGGCAAGCAAGGCCAAAATGGCACAAAGCCGTATGAAGGCCTTGGATAAAATGGAGCGTGTGGATGATGTAGATGACGATAACCCAACGGTAAATTTCAGTTTCAAATTTTCTAAACCTTCGGGCAGACATGTGGTACGCTTAGAGCATCTTTCTAAAGCTTATCCGAATGTAAGCATATTGAAAAATGCGGAGGCTGTGATTGAAAAAGGTGATAAAATTGCACTGATTGGAGCCAATGGTAAAGGTAAATCGACCTTGCTACGTATCATTGCAGGTGCCGAAAAATATGATGAAGGGCTTTGCGAAACTGGACACAATGTAACTTCTACTTTCTTTGCGCAGCACCAATTAGAATCGCTGCATTTGGGCAACAGTATTTTGGAAGAATTACAAGCTTTTGCACCCAAACATTCTGACACAGAGTTGAGAGGCATCTTAGGCTGTTTCTTGTTCACTGGCGACGATGTATTCAAGAAAATCAAAGTATTATCTGGTGGTGAAAAATCAAGGGTGGCATTGGCTAAATCCCTAACCGCGGACAGTAATTTCTTGATGCTGGATGAGCCTACCAACCACTTGGACATTCAATCGGTAAATATTTTAATCCAAGCGTTACAACAATACGAAGGCACTTTTATTTCGGTATCTCACGATAGGTATTTCTTAGACAATGTGGCCAACAAGATTTGGTTTATTGAAGATGAAAAAATCAAGCAATACCCAGGTACTTATGCCGAGTTTGAGGAATGGGATTCGAAACGTGTAAAACCTGTTCAAAAACCTATCCCTGTAAAGCAAGAGGAGAAAAAGCCAAAAGCTGCCGAGCCTGCTCCAGCCAATGTACAACAACAGTTAAAAAAGCTGAACGAAAAGCTTAAACGTGTGGAAGAGGAAATTGCCACTTTCGAAACGAGTGTGAAGGCTTGTGAAGCTGAATTAGCGAAGGAAGAAATTTTCAGCAATCCACAGAAACTACAAGAGGCTAACCAAAAATACCAGTCTGAAAAAGCATTACTTGATGCCGCTCAGGAAACTTGGGAAACCCTTGCAGGAGAAATTATGGAACTGGAAGGATAACATACTGACGTCATTGCGAGGCACGAAGCAATCCTAAAGCGAAAGATATATTCTTGATTTTGTAAGATTGCTTCATACCTCGCAATGACGTTTTAAAAACCAAACAATCCATCATGAACGAAATAAAATGGGGAATTATTGGCTGTGGTGATGTCACCGAAGTAAAGAGCGGACCAGCTTTTAACAAAGTCCCGCACTCCAAATTGGTTGCTGTAATGCGCAGGGATGCTGCCAAAGCCGAAGACTACGCCAAACGACATGGTGTTCCAAAATGGTACAGCAATGCTTCAGACTTGATTAACGACCCTGAGGTAAATGCCATTTACATTGCCACTCCCCCATTGCAACATGAGGAATATACGATTGCAGCACTCGCCGCTGGAAAACCTGTTTATGTAGAAAAACCAATGGCCCTAAATAGCCAAGCTGCACAAAACATGGCTAATGCCGCCCATCAATACGGTGTAAAGTTAACGGTGGCCCATTACAGAAGAGCGCAACCGCTGTTCTTAAAAATAAAATCCCTATTAGCAGCAAACACCATTGGCAAAGTACGTTTTGTAGACTTGAAAATGCTGCAGCCCAAAGCCAGCAACATCATTGCCAATAGCGAAGAAAACTGGCGGATAAATCCAGCGATTTCTGGTGGTGGTTTATTCCACGACCTTGCGCCACACCAATTGGATTTAATGCTCTACTATTTTGGAGAGGTGAAGCAATTTAATGGCCTAGCCAATAAAAAAGACCTTACCGAACCTGTAGAAGATTTGGTGACAGGCCATATCCTATTCGAAAATGGTGTAGTTTTTAATGGTTTGTGGTGCTTTTCGGCTCCCAAAAATGAACAAACAGATATTTGCGAAATCTACGGTTCAAAAGGCAAAATCAGCTTCTCGATATTTGGACAATTCATCAAAGTGAACCTTAATGGCGAAGAGGAAACCATCAACTTTGAACCTTTAGCCCATGTAGAACAACCTATGATTGAGCAAGTAGTCGCCTATTTCAGAGGAGAAAACGAAAATCCTTGTTCAGCCGAAGAAGCCTTAAAAACCATGAAGCTGATGGACGGTTTTACGGGCAAAAATAACTAGCCTATTTTTAGATGATTTCGTTACCTTTGGGATAAACGATTATAAATGAAATACAAGCTGCTCTTCTGCCTTCTTTCTGTATTGTCAATATCTAGCGCAAAAGCGCAAACAGAATACCAGAATCAAATCTTTAAAAGTTACATTAAAACAGTAGAATGCTACAACACCAGCAAAGAGCAGTCGCTGCCCGTGATTAACTTAAAAAGTTCAGAAACGCTCAGTTTTGGCTTTGATGATTTACGTGGCGGACAAAAAAACTACAGCTACACCATTGAGCATTGCACTTGGGACTGGAAACCTTCGCGAATGAATCTTTTGGATTACCTAGAGGGCGTACAACAGGATATTCTTTTCAACTATCGCTATTCATTTAACACTTTGGTAAAGTTTACGCACTACCAGCTTACTTTCCCCAACGACCAAATGAAGCCAAAAGTTGGTGGTAATTACATTCTAAAAATCTACGAAGACAACGACCCGAGCAAAATCGTGATTACCCAACGTTTTTATGTACTTAACAATACCATTAACATTGGCGCCGAAGTAGTTCCCGCTACCGATGTGGCCGATAGAAACAGCAAACAGAAGATTAACTTTAGCCTCTTCTACCAAACGCCCATCAACAATCCGTACCAAGAAATTAAAGCGGTAGTCACGCAAAACGCCATTCCGCAAACTGCCATTGTCAATACCAAACCTTCTTTTGTAAAACCAGGCACTTTGGTTTACAATGACATCAACACCAACCAATTTTGGGCGGGAAATGAGTTTAGAAAGTTTGACACCCGCAGTTTTAGATACAAAGCCGAGCATGTTGCCGACATTTACAGGGACAGTACACAAAACGTGATTTTATCGATAGACTTGCCCAACAACAGCAACCGATACAGCAACCAATTTGATGAAAACGGCAATTTCTTCATCAGGAATAACGATGGCAGAGATAACGTAACCGATAGCGATTACGCTTATATGTTGTTTACCTTGGCCGCCCCACCTCCTACGCCAAAAGGCAATGTGTATGTATTTGGCAGATTCAACAATTATGCACTTACAGAAGAGAATAAGCTGACCTTTGAATCATCTAGAAGAAGATTTTATGGCAATGTGAAGCTAAAACAGGGACTTTACGACTTCAAATATGTTTGGGTAGATGAGAATGGGAAGTTCAATGACACCGTTTTTGAAGGTTCTTTTTTCGAAACCGAAAATTCCTATCAGGTATTTGCTTACCACAGACGACCAGGAGCCCGTTACGATGACCTGGTAGGCTTCACCAACATCAACAGCATTAAACGCTAAGCGCAATGGACCAAAACCTCGAAAATTTAAAGTTCCCGATTGGAAAATTTCAAGAACCAGAAATCATCACCACGGAACATCTTAAAAATTGGATTGAGGTCATTAAGCATTTTCCAGAACGGATAAAAAGTGCTACTGCTGGACTGAATGAAGAGCAGTTACAAAGGCAATATCGACCTAACGGTTGGACCATTAAACAAGTGGTGCATCATTGTGCCGATAGTCACATGAACAGCTTAATCAGGTTTAAATTAACCCTAACAGAAGATACGCCTACCATTAAACCTTATTTGGAAAACCTATGGGCCGAACTTTCAGACGCGAAAGATTATCCGATAGAGAGTTCCCTCAAAATTATTGAAGGGTTACATGAAAAATGGGTGGTACTGCTTACTCACTTGTCAGCGCAGGAATTAGAAAAGGAATTTATCCATCCCGAAAACAACGAGCGCATTTCATTAAAAAAGAATATCGGCATTTACGCTTGGCACTGCCAACATCATTTAGCGCATATTTTAATTGCCAGACAAAGCTAAGGCTACATCCCCGCTCCATTAATTTCTATCTTCTCCGCTCCTTTTGAACGGTCTGTTTGCGTAGAAAAAACAGAGAAATAATTGGCACTTGGGCATCTCATATCGGTGTAACGGCCATCATGAAAAGGTGTTTCCTGCAACTGACCATTCACGATGCGATACAGATAGCTGGCTTTCCACTCTCCGCCCGTTACCTTGGTTCTGGTGGCTTGTACTGGCTTCCCTTCGTTAGACACTTGATCGATAGCGTTCACTCGTTTAAACTCGCCCTTGCCTGCAAAAGTGTAGCCTCCACAATCAAAATCACGTTCAAATTTCTTTCCAGCTCCTTCAACCGTGAACCTTAAAACCCCATTGGCGACAATCTTTACCGACATCGTCACCTCATCTCCTTGATACCAATAATATCTGGCTTCTGCAGGTGCATTTTCATAAAGCGCTACCTGTCCGCTACCACTATGGGCTGTTCTTCTTAAAAATGGCCTAAAGGCTCTTCTATCTGCCGTTACATTCCCATTTTCATCTTTAATCACCTCCCAAGTAAGACCTATGTCTGTTTCCTGTCCGCCCATGTTGCCGCCCATATAAACAGAAGGATTGTCTAAAAACTGTGCAGGTTTTGCTGGGTTAATTCTCGAAGGGTCAAAAACAATGGTGGGCAAAACCAGCTGCCCACCAATGCCTCCCCATTCATCAACACTTGATACCAGTTTACGATAATACGCCCCAGCAAAGCAACTTTTAGAAGCCGCAGGTTTTACCTCACCTACATAAAATGAATTAGTGGGCACAGGTTGAGGCGTTACGGTGTTATTCCCACTCTTCTTTGAACAAGAAAAAGAAATTAAACACAGTACGAAAACTAAATAACGAAACGTCATGACGAAGAATTAATCAAACCTAATAGTAAAATTTAAATGCATTTTTTTCTGTGGCCGAAGTCAGTGCAGCGATGAGCAACTGTGCGGGAACATTCAATGGATATTCAAACACGTTACTGCCTTTTTGTATCGCAAGGTTTTTCACCCTCAACAAAACACGTCCGTTCACATCAGAAATAGAAAAACTTGCCGCGGTAGCTACGGGCGAATAAACACTCAACTTGATATTTTGGTTAGCCGAGTTTGCCACTACCACCATATCTGTTTTATTCAGATTAAATTGCACCGCAACCACAATAGAGGTAGAAAAAGTACCATCCCTATCTACACTTTTCAACTGATAATAGTTGGTACCATTTTCGGGTTTACGGTCTCTGTACGAATAGTTTTGCAAGGTATTGCTATTTCCATTGGCGCCCACGGTAGCAATACGCTCAAACTTTTTCCCATCGGTAGAGCGCAACACTTCAAAGTGCAAGGCATTACGTTCCATTGAGGTCGACCAAGTTACATTTACCGCATCGGCATCTTTTTTGGCATTGAATTTAAATAAGGTGATGGGCAGCACCGTATTTCGTAACGATTGGATAAAAGCCCTGTTGGCTATGCCATAACCATCACCCCAACTTACTTTGTCATAAGTGCTGATGGTTACGGGAACCGCATCATCGCTTTGCGTGCTTGAACCAACATTTCCGCCGCTAACATCCATCAACAGTTTTAAAGAATCTGCCTTTTGTGCTTTTGCGGTGTTCATTGCCAAAAACAATAGGCCTAAAAGATATATTTTGAATTTCATGATTGTCTAGTTTTTTGATTTAATTAAGATGACCCCTGGCATGGTACGCTCCACGTTACTATCAGATGGGCGAACGGTAGGCTGGTTATTGATTCTTAAAGCGGTAGAACCTCCACCATCTAAATTGAGCGCTCCAACACAGCCCATATCCTTCATTAAATTAGCCAGTTCATTTAAGCTTAAGCCCGTTACATTTGGCAAAACCGTCGTGTTTCCACCTTCTACAGCCAACAAAATCACCTTACCATCAGCCGTATAGCCAATAGCCGACCTTCCTCGTTGAGACGTATTATCCAAATCAGCAAGTTCTTCCGCGGCTGTGATATTCACCAAACTATTTTTTACCAAAACAGGAGAACCGCCTACGGCGCTAATGGCATTCCAAATGGTACCGTTAGCCGCTAAAGGAATGGGTTGAGGTGCTGCATTAACATCATTTGGAGATGGCGTGGCATAAGAGTAAACGACGTTACTGATCCTATAAGTCCAAGTAATGTCTGGCTTCAACATCGACGACAAACCAAACGTACCTCGGGTTGGGTAATAAGTATTTGATTGACTGTTATAAACACTTCTCACCAGTGAAGCAACATTACTAGCATAGGTAGTTCCATTATACTGGATGGTGCTTAAAGCAACCGTAGAAAAAAAGCCAGCATTTAAGCAAGCGTAAACCGTACCGCTTTCGGCATCTACAAAAGCTTTTGGCGTTTTTAAACTAGCCGATTGAGTAGGTTTGAACTCTACTAATTTAGGGTCAAACACTACACAATAGGCATTCATCTGACGGCCCATATAAGGGGTAGTCGTTCTAAAAACCTGTATCCCTGCGGGGAAGCCAGTCATCAATGCCGTTTCTTTGTTCCAATAAGCAGGCAATGAAACCAAATCTGCATTTAAATCAAACGGGGTGCTGTAGTTTTGATAATTAGGATAGGTTAAATAAGCAAGCCCCACGGTTGCATTACTTGCCAAATTACTGCCATTATATAAAGATTTAGTCCCAGTAATGCCATGCCAAACCGACTTATTAAAGAAATCGCCATAGCCCAAAGTATGAACGGCCTGATTTGCTCCATTTGCCTGAGCCGCTGCATCGGTATCTGCCCTAATGGAAACCGCTTCATGGAAAGTTAAATTCCATATTTTATTGTTATCCATATTGGTAAATATATTTGCATCGTTAATGGCCACACTTATTTTGAAATCGGTGGCAACAGTGTCGGGCGTGTAAGTCAGCAATTCTGCATCGCTTAGCTTACGCAATACAATGGTAGTGCCCGAGCGAAGATTCTTCCATACATCGAGCTCCTTAAAACGATATTTTCCCCCACCGTCATCCAAAGTGGTACCACCATTACCATAATCTTTGATAATGTAATTTCTAATATCGAGGTGGTCCGTATACACCACCAGTTCCACTACGTCATTTACGCCATTGGCCAAACCACTATTATAATAACGGTTCACCAAAATGCCTTGCGCCCTGCTACTGGCACAAAAGCCCACAGCAAAGCACATTAAAAGTAAAATTCTCTTCATACAGTTTAGGTTAAGTTTGTTTTATTAAAATATATCCTAAACTTATTTAAAAATATTAATAAATAAAAATTACTTATTTATTTGTTTTAAAATATTACACAGTAAATCAGATAAATATTATTAACGTAACCCTACTCATTGCCTATCCCTGTATAAATTAATCGTTAGAAACCCCGTTAATTTCCGTATTTTTGCCACCATGAGTTTAAACGTAAAAAGTCCCAAAAATTCGTTTACGGTAATGAATGAGCTAGTTCTGCCTAACGACACCAACACGTTAAACAATTTAATGGGTGGCAGATTGCTGCATTGGATGGATATTGCCGCGGCCATATCTGCCCAAAAACACTGCAATAGAATTGTGGTTACGGCATCGGTAGACAACGTTTCGTTTAAGCAACCTATCAAACTTGGCGATGTGATTACCATTGAAGCCAAAGTAACCCGCTCATTTCATACTTCGGTAGAAGTGCGTTTAGATGTATGGGCAGAAAACATCCCTTCTGGAAGCAGGGTAAAATCTAACGAGGCTTATTACACCTTTGTAGCGGTTGACCAAAGCGGCCGCACCATTCCTGTACCAGAAATTAAGCCCGAAACACCAGAGGAAGTTGAGCTTTATGAAGGTGCTTTACGCCGCAGACAATTGCGTTTGGTATTGGCAGGAAAAATGCAACCAGATGATGCCATTGAGCTTAAAGCATTATTTGCTAAAAACTAATTAATTGATTAAGGTCGAAAAAGAAAGGATATATGACGACCTACACCATACTCATTGTTCTAAGTGCGCTAGTTATCTTTTCCTACCTATTTGATTTGGTAGCTAGCAAAACCAAACTACCATCGGTACTGCTGTTACTGGTATTAGGTATTGGTTTACGAATCCTGGTTGACAAGCTACAAATTCACACCTATAGCTTTTTAGAGATACTGCCTACTTTAGGTACCGTTGGGCTTATTCTGATTGTTTTTGAAGGTTCGTTGGAACTGAAATACGCTCGAGAAAAAAACAAAGTCATTAAAGGCGCCTTCCTATCGGCCTTGTTCATTCTAATTGCCACGGTGGTGGTCATTACGTTTATCATTTACCAAATTACAGGACAAACGCTTTACCTATGCTTTGTAAATGCCATTCCTTTTAGTGTCATCAGTTCTGCCATTGCTATTCCTTCGGTTTCCAGCATTAATAAAAAGAGCAAGGAGTTCGTCATCTACGAAAGTTCATTTTCCGACATTCTGGGCATTATCCTTTTCAACTTTGCCGTAGCTAACCAACACATTACGGCAGGTTCTTTTGGACAATTGGCCTTAAATACGGTACTTATTTTACTGTTATCGGTAGTCGCTTGCGTGACTTTGCTATACCTCATGGGCAGGTTAAAGCATCACATCAAATTCTTTCTGATCATCTCCATTTTGATTATGGTGTATGCCATTGGGCAGTCCTTCCACCTATCGGCATTGGTGCTTATTTTATCCTTTGGCTTGTTCCTTAATAATGCCGATGCCATTAAACACGCTTGGTTCAGGTCGGTCTTTATCTACAAAAACTTATCTAACGACCTTACCCAACTACACCAACTTTCCGCAGAAACAGCCTTTATCATCAGAACTTTCTTTTTTGTGATTTTTGGCTTTACGATGAACATTTACGAGCTGGACAATTTCAACATCATTGCCAATGGCCTTATTATGCTGGGCAGCATTTATGTCATCAGGTTTGGTTATTTATATTTCTTTAAAAGGGACCATGTTTTGCCCGAAGGCTTTGTCACCCCAAGAGGTTTGATCAGCATTTTGCTTTACTACAATTTGCCTCAACACATGAAGTTGGTAGAAATTGGAACGCCTTTCCTCTTTATGGTGGTATTGGGCTCTAGTTTAGTGATGAGCATTGGATTAATGTCGACCAGAAAAAGACAAACTGCTCAAACCGAAGCTGGACATTAACCACCATTCACATGCTCGATGGGCTCAAAGTAATTGAGGTATTTCTCTAGTTTCTGATAGTTTTTCTTGAAGTAATCGGCATTGCCATTTACCTTTAAGGTTAGTTTTCCAGCAGCAATTTCCGAAACGCCACCAACCACCGCACCTGCCGCGGCTCCTCCTACCGTAAGGGCCGCAGTAAGCTTCAACATATCCTCTGCAGCATCTCCGTTTTCATCCAACGACCACATGGCAGCTCCTGCGCCCAGCCCCAACAGGGCACCACCAGCAACGGCTTTTCCAAAGGTGAGACCTCGCTTCCTTACTTTAATTTTGATGATGTCGGCCGTCCTAAAAATGATATAGTTGCCTTGATAATCTTCAAGACCTATCCCCTCTGGGCTCACTTTTTTCAACTGTCCTTTAGTGGTTTTGTAGCGATAAGAGGTCACTTTTACTTCGTAATCTCCCACATTTGCCACTTGGGCAAACGAAAATTGCGACAGCATGAGGCCGCACAAAAGCAGTATCAATATCTTCATTATAACACGATGTTTGGTGCGCTGAAAATATCAATAGCAATGCCAATACCACATGCAAATGACCGAATGTTTAAATTTTAACAAACATTAACATTCAGCATAATTTGCACTAGCTTCCCATCTCTAGAATCTTGTCAAACTCGGTCACTTTTAAAGGCATTACCGATAAACGTCCCTGACGGACCAACGAAATATCCTTTAGACTTTCTTCCGCTTTAATCTGCTCTAAAGTCACTGGTTTTTTTAAAGATTCAACAGGAGCCAAATCCACCACTACCCAATTAGGGTCTGGGGTAGTTGGGTCTTGATAAAACTCCTTTACTACCTTAGCTACACCTACCACGTTTTTACCTTCGTTGCTATGGTAAAACAAAACCAAATCCCCTTCTTTCATCACTTTCAGGTTGTTACGTGCTTGATAATTACGTACACCATCCCAAAAAGTACGTCCATCTTGGTTAAATTTCTCCCAGCTATATTTGAAAGGTTCGCTTTTTACTAGCCAATATTGTGTTTTGCTCATACTTAAAAGATGTATCTATAGTGATTACCTACAAAATCAACGGCTGTACCATTGACTGTTTGCAAAAATAAGAAAAGAAGCGAATAAGGAAATACGTTAGCAGGTACAAGGACAACCTTAACCATTTAGTGCCAACAAAAGGAAGTGACGTAGCTGTTTAAAAGCATTTGTAAAATTGGAAGTTAAGTGCTAGTTTAGAGTTGATTAGACTACAAAAACACACTCATAAACAATCTATAAATATGATGAAAGGACAAGAACTTAAAATATTGTTTTATCAAGATACAGCCTATTTGACTTCTTATAAGCCGTTGACATTTAAGCAAGTTCAACTACCTGAGTATGCTCAAACAAAAGGTTTTAAACAACCAGCGTATTGGACAGTTAGGGTTATCAACCATATAGAATCTAAAAAAAAGCTATTCTGTGATGTTATATCATATCACGTAGGTGAAACAGAGCTAAATTATACTCAACAAGTTTTAGACAAAATCGACAATATTGAAATTGTAACGTTTAGAGACATTGATACTCGCGGACTTTTCAAAACGCTATTTGGGGGAACAAGTCCAAGTTCATATGTGCCCTCTAAATCAGTTTCTGTTGATAAACCAAAACATCATCATCAATTTGAGACAGCCGTAAGACAACCATACAAACTAACCTTTAAAGAAACGTTTTATGTTCCGATAAAAAATGTTCATTTTATTCTCGGCGGTGTATCGTTTGAGATGTGGCTTCAAGAACCTAACAAACGCGTCGAGTTTACAATTCCAAACGAAGACATCAGAGAGGAGTTTGATGCAGTAAAGAACTATTTTGCAAACGTTCTTGGCACCAAGAAAATACAAGTAAATGTAACGATAGAACTCTCGGATGATAAAGTTACGGCTCTGAGCGCAGAATCTGCCGAAATAAACAAAATTAATAAAGAGTTAATAGAAAAAGTAAGATTTGAGCTACTTAAAACTATTAAAAAAGTAAATGTTAATAGTGACAAGAACATTCTAACAATAGAAGAATGTTTTGAGAATTTAAATGACAAACAACTCAATCCTACTACTTTTTACAACGATGATAAGGACTTCATAGATGACTTACTAAAACTTTCTGGAACAAGACATTATAAGCACTTAAGGTACCTATCAAGCAAGCATGCACATAACACAATGAAGCTGAGATATGTCAGAAACCCTTTCTCATTCATCTTTCTGTTAGAAAGAAATATGGATAACTATTTAGTTTGGGAAACTCTTGATACAGAAGAGGCGACCTATATTTGGAAAATTGGTAAAGATACTAATGCTATTAAATCGGAGTTGGAGAGATTGGAATCTATTGTAAACAAGATTAAAGTTGAAGGAAAGAAAGCATATTTAGATACAGCGAAGGAGGAGTTAATCCGAATTTTTCATGATTACTCTGTAGACGGAGACGGTTTTGTGACTTGGAAAGAGAAATTAGAACGTATATTAATCTAAATAACAATATTATACGAAAGCTCTGATAGCGCATGTAGTACACTTATTATCAAAAAAGTAATGGCTTCGTGTTTTGTATAGTTGATTTGTATATATTGCGTATATTATAATGTTAGCAGCAACCGTAAAAAACATGGCAAAATTCATCTTGACAATCGGACTTTTACTTTATTTAACAAAAAATTCTTTCTGTCAAGACGACAAATATTTAAAGTTTCCCGACACA
>NZ_JAELTX010000834.1 GCF_016429065.1 Pedobacter sp. ASV17 | reverse complement strand
ACATACTAGCCTCACCGAACCTGTCCGAATATTCCCTGGAGAATGGAGCGGACCCTTCCTTTCCCGGACGCCGAGGCGCAAAGGCAAACAACCCAAGGACAAGATCGCAGAGGAGGCCTTCGAACCGGGATGAATTTGACGGACCGCACCAGTTCCTTCAGCGTCCGCCGCCAGAGGTAATTGCCATGCAGGAACGAGAGCTGCCTCACCTGCCGACGAACCTGCACGTCCAGGAACAAGACATGGTGTTGGGACAAGTCAACGACCGCCTGGCGCAGTGCGCTTATGATTTCGTAGCAAAGTACCAGTTCCCCATTCCGCTCTCGCAGAACATGAGACCCGTGGAAAGGGCTCAGGACCGCGAGTGGACCGAATGGGTTTACT
>NZ_JAELTX010000833.1 GCF_016429065.1 Pedobacter sp. ASV17 | reverse complement strand
GCCCAGAACCCAGAACTGGAGATTGATGAAGCCGGGAAAAGGTACGTACTCGCCCTCTTTCTAGCGCTGTTCCTATTTTGGCAAGTCTGCTATCTTATCGGCCGGTCGTGTCAACACCGACGCGCGACAACAGACATCAGCAGCTTAGCTAGCTATTCGCAGCTTCAGCTCTTTTATCCAACATCGCGTGATTACACCACCTCAATCCCATTGCTGTCAATCCCCCTCTACAAGAGAGGTACTTGGTAGAATGGCTGACGAGACACCAACACAGCAGCCAGACCCCCTTGATCGGGAAATCGCCGCGCTCAAGAGACGAGGTAAGCTTCATTCGCGTGTTCCCACTGCCTGCCACACCCATCACAAAAATGCCCAACTCACACC
>NZ_JAELTX010000832.1 GCF_016429065.1 Pedobacter sp. ASV17 | reverse complement strand
CCCCCCCCCCCCCCCCCCCCCCCCCCCCCCCCCCCCCCCCCCCCCCCCCCCCCCCCCCCACTTTTCAAGCCGAAGACGGCATACGAGATATTGTAATTCGTATCGTGGGCTCGGCCCCCCCCCCCCCCCCCCGGGCAGAAGCCGAAGCGGTGGATTCGAAACGGTCTGCGTATACAAGATCTTGGTCCAACTAGGTTTGCAAGCAGCGAAACAGCCGGTGAGGAGGTGATGATGATGAAATAAAAGAGAGGCTGTCTCTTATACACATCTGACGCTGCCGACGACTGAGCCGGTGTGTATATGTAGGGGGGGGGCGGAGAGTGAAAAAGGGGGGGGGGGGGGGGGGGGGGGGGGGGGGGGGGGGGGGGGGGGGGGGGGGGGGGG
>NZ_JAELTX010000831.1 GCF_016429065.1 Pedobacter sp. ASV17 | reverse complement strand
GTTCAACCCCCCTGCTTTTACGGCAGTAAAGTGTATTTGAGTGCGGGGTGCCTTGTGCAATTCCTGCCCCGACCATGCCTGTTGCCGAGGCCCTCGTGAAAGGGCAATTTTTGAGTCCAGAGATTGCATTTTGCAAAAACTATCAGCCACCTTGTCAGTTTATCGTGGCCATCACATTGATTTTGCGACGCCTTACTACTGTTGCAGTAGGCACCGTGGAGAAGAAGCGAGGCTAAAGGAGAGTGCATGGCTTGAGCGATTGGTTGCTTACATGACTTGCAAATAGACTTCTGCCATCCCCTTTTCAGATATGATGATCGAATATGGCGTCATAAATCTGTTTACTACATTGGCTTATCTTATGTTAAAGGCATTCTGAAAGAA
>NZ_JAELTX010000830.1 GCF_016429065.1 Pedobacter sp. ASV17 | reverse complement strand
GTTAGGAGGAAAGAATAGAGAGTGTTGGCGGCTATGTTGTGAGAAGACATGTTTTTGTGTGTGCTATTTTTAGGATTATTATGTACTGTTGTAGAGACAGGTTGAACAGAGGGAATCTCAGACGAGCCTGTCTGTGTGTGTACTGTAAGTTGAACGCGAGACGCGTTTGGATGCCACAGTAATGATTATGCTGGTGGTGGTGGTGGTTGTGGCTGAGTCACCAGCCACGGCGACTTACACCATATAACTCGTATTGTTGAATATCATACCTGTCCGAGTGAGTGGCAATCAGCCGAGACGAGAATAATGCAGGGCCATGTAAATTTCTACTTTTATAAAGTGGCTGTCTCTTATACACATCTCCGAGCCCACGAGACGAATTAC
>NZ_JAELTX010000829.1 GCF_016429065.1 Pedobacter sp. ASV17 | reverse complement strand
GACCCATGTAGGTACCCTGCTGTTGTTGACCTATCAGCGGCCCCCGATTTTATGGCCGTGTAAGTTTTGAAAGTCACCCCATTCAGCGCGGGACTGCAACTTGGACTTTTAATTGTGTTGCCATCCTGCCTCGCAAAAACGAAGCAATGGCGACTTTCGCCCCCATTGTCCGGAGGCTTGCCTTCCAGGCACCTTCGCGATTCTTTGTCTGTAACCAATGTCTCCGACAAACTCCGAAAACGCTCCCGTCGCGCGTCCTCAACCTCGTTCCTGCGCGGCGATTTTCGGATAAGGCGGCACCGTCGTTGGACTCAATAGCTAGCCAGGCAGCTACGCAATCTGCGTCGCAGGCTACAAGTCAAACGAAATACGAGTTTCCAAAGAC
>NZ_JAELTX010000828.1 GCF_016429065.1 Pedobacter sp. ASV17 | reverse complement strand
ATGGAGTGTTAGTTCAAATCTAGTACGCAGCATACAGTTAACTCCAGCAGTGGTACGCGAACAAAGCGGGGTTGCTTCTTCTGAAGAAGCTTTACCACGAAAACAGGGAGGGGAAAGCTTTTGAATGCCTGTATAGTGATTTGTCATTGCCGGGGCGTGAAGGACAGCAATGCCAAGTCCGTGTAGTGAAACTCATTGAATAATGGGCAGGCGCATGATATATGTAACTGTGACAAAGGTAGTGAATCACGACAACATTCTGACGGTAAGCCAAGAGCCCGGTCCATTGCATGTTCGGACGTTACACGGTTGGGCAATCATTACGGTGCTTGTTGTTCGCGAGTCCGTGTCGCAAATGCAAGTCCAATTGCGACGTGAATTCCAC
>NZ_JAELTX010000827.1 GCF_016429065.1 Pedobacter sp. ASV17 | reverse complement strand
CCCCCCCCCCCCCCCCCCCCCCCCCCCCCCCCCCCCCCCCCCCCCCCCCCCCCCCACCCATCTTTTCAATCAGTAGACGGCATACGAGATCTTGTAATTCGTCTCGTGGGCTCGGAGATGTGTATAAGAGACAGAATTACACCAGGATCGCCGTTGATTACAGTTGACTGGCATCCCAAGCTGAACCAGATTATTACCGGTTCTACAAACTCAGAAACACACGTGCTGTATAACCCCGAACGATCTTCAAGCTGTCTCTTATACACATCTGACGCTGCCGACGACTGAGCCGGTGTGTAGATAACGGTGGGGGGCGGAGCATAAAAAAAGGGGGGGGGGGGGGGGGGGGGGGGGGGGGGGGGGGGGGGGGGGGGGGGGGGGGGGG
>NZ_JAELTX010000826.1 GCF_016429065.1 Pedobacter sp. ASV17 | reverse complement strand
GCTTGGCCTTGGTCTTTGCGCGTTGGGCGCGTTTTTGCTGCTTGTTCGGCGAGGCCATGGGCTCAACGTCCTTGGGTTGTGGATCTGGGTGGCGTATTGAAGCGCAGGTGGGGAGAAATCCCAAGGGTATCCGTCGCCAACTGGCCACTTTGCAACCACGCCAGCGCAATCGGCCACAAGCGGTCCTGATATTCGCTACGGAAATACGCGAAGTGCCCGATCTGTTTTTTTCCGATATCTTCGGGCGCGATTCTCAGATGGGTGCGTTCGCTACCGTCGAAGTAACTCAGTAATCGCTCGGTGGCTGCCACGGTCCCAAAGGGATCATCGGTAATGCTGATAGCCAGCAACTGTGCCTTCACTCGACTGAAGGGCAGTTCACCCA
>NZ_JAELTX010000825.1 GCF_016429065.1 Pedobacter sp. ASV17 | reverse complement strand
CTCTACGACCGCGTAACCGGCTCTGAAAAGGCTGCGGGTGTAGACCGCATTTACTTTCCAGGCGAGCTGGAGCAGCTGGAGCAACGCAAAAGAGAGCAGACAGGTATTCCGCTTGTACAGGCAGAAATTGATGCTTTGAATGCAGAAGCAGAAAAGGTTTCAGCTTCGCCGATGAAAACAATGGAGTAGAGAAGTCGCACATAGAGTCTCACTTGTAGCGTAATTTTCATCTGACGATATTTAAATTTGACGACAATGGGAAGAGTGTTTAAATAGCTTCATGCATTAAGCCACTGGTCCAGGACAAAACATACACAGCTCATCTTGTCATTCTTGCCTTCTAAGTTTATGAGTCAAGGCGTACCCGGCGTCGATCTAGTCGGGC
>NZ_JAELTX010000086.1 GCF_016429065.1 Pedobacter sp. ASV17 | reverse complement strand
AGTCCAGAACCATTTATCTTAAAACGAAAGACGCCGAAACCAGAAAGGGCTCTCCAGGGCACGTAGCTACTGAAGTTTATTTAAATGACCTAAAGAAATGGGTTTTTATTGATGGACAATTTAACGCAATGCCAACCTTAAACGGCAAACCTCTAAACGCTGTAGAATTTCAACATGCTTTAAGCAACAATTACGACCAAGTAGTTTTGGCTAGCAAAGACAAGGTAGACAAGGTAGAATACACTGATTTTGTTTACGACTACCTTTATTATTTCGATACAGCTTTGGACAACCGAAGCTTACCAGCGGCAGATAAATTTAAGCTAGAAGGCAAAAGGTCACTGATGCTAGTGCCTGTAGGAGCACCTAACTTGCAATACATCGGCTTTTGGGACACTAAGGTAGATTATTGCGCATACACCAATTCACTGAAGGATTTTTACGCACAGCCACAATAATTTAAACCGTTATTATTTTTAAGCGAAAGTTTCCTTTGGCTTAAAAATATCACCACATAGACACATAGGCGTATTTTTCAAATAGGACTTTACTATGTATCTATGTGGTTCATTTAGCCTTAAATACTATAAGCAGCAATCATTTCAGGAGTAACTTTGCAAGAACGTTGTGTCTTCAAATCAATCATTACATATTCGAAAATACCATCAGAAGACACTTTACCCGTTTTTTTGTTAACGATTTCAAACTGCACATTGCTACCTTTCTCATTCATTTCCAAAATGCCCGTTCTAATGATCATTTGGTCGCCCATTTTTAGCGGACGTTTAAACGAAATAGTCACTTTAGACACTACCCAACCGTAGCCCAATTCTTCAAATTTCTCCCAGCTCATGCCGTAAAATTTGTCCATTTGTTCGTAACGGGCAGCCAATACATAATCCAAATACTTGCTATTGTGTACGTGGTTAAACATATCAATATCATCTGGACGGACATTCAATTCACTCTCGAAAATGCTATACTGGTTTTCAATCATACTGCAAAGTTAGTGGTTTGGTTGGTTAGTTTTTGGTTTTTTAGAGAGTGGGCAGGTCTAACAATCAAACAATACAGCCATTAAGCCATCCTATATACAATCTAAATAAGCCAATTTTACAACAAAATGATGTTCGTTATAAGCAATATTGTACTTTTGCCTAAACCTAAAGGAGAATTCATAGTGCAGTCGTTAGATATTCTTATACAAAACCCCAATTTAGCCCCATCCTTGAAGGATATTGCCCAAAAAGTGAAGGACGGTATTCGCATTACTTTTGATGAAGGCGTTTATTTATATGAACATGCCGAATTAAGCTATCTGGGCGTATTGGCCAATTATATTCGTGAGAAAAAACATGGTGATTTAACCTATTTCAATAGAAACTTTCATATTGAACCTACCAATATTTGCGTGTACGATTGCAAGTTCTGTTCTTACAGCCGTATGATCAAACAACGTGAAGAAGGATGGGAAATGGAGGTGGATGGTATGATTGACATCCTTAAGAAATATGATGATGAACCTGTAACCGAAGTGCATATTACGGGTGGGGTAGTGCCTAAACAAAATCTTGATTTTTATGCCAGCTTCTTTAGAAAAGCAAAGGCACATCGTCCTGATTTACATATCAAAGCACTTACTCCAGTAGAGTATTACTATATCTTCAAAAAAGCAAAATTAAGCCATTACGATGGCATGAAATACCTTAAAGAAGCAGGGCTTGATTCGATGCCAGGTGGTGGCGCCGAAATATTCCATCCAGAAGTGAGAGAGAAAATTGCACATGATAAATGTAACGCCGAGCAATGGTTAGACATTCATGAACAATCTCACAAACTGGGTATGCGTTCAAACGCTACAATGCTTTACGGTCACATTGAGCAGTTTTGGCACAGGGTTGACCACATGGAACGTTTGCGTCAGCTACAAGATAAAACTGGCGGATTTCAAGCATTTATTCCATTGAAATTTAGAAACCAAAACAACCAAATGAGTGATGTAGCAGAGGTTTCGGTAGTGGAAGATTTACGCAACTACGCCATTGCCCGTATCTACATGGATAACTTTGAGCACATTAAAGCTTACTGGGCAATGATCAGTAGGGAAACAGCTCAATTAAGTTTGAATTTTGGCGTGGATGATATTGATGGTACTTTAGACGATACTACGAAAATATATTCGATGGCAGGTGCCGAAGAGCAAACCCCAGCAATGAGCACCAAGGAATTGGTAGATTTGATTAGGAACGTAAAACGCAAACCTATTGAACGTGACACCCTTTATAACGTAGTAACGGATTATACCAACCACGTTTTTGAAGACGAGGTAAAACCATCATACTACAAATTACCAGTAGTTAATTAAATTGACGATTTTAGATTAATGAATTACGATATATTAAACAACGTTAACTAATTCCTAGCCACTAACTACCAGCTCCTTAATAAATGAAAGAACTTTATATCATCCGTCACGGCGAAACAGAACTCAACAGATTAGGAATAGTACAAGGTAGGGGCGTAAATGCCGATTTAAACGATACTGGAATTGCTCAAGCAGCAGCATTTTTCAATAAATATAACGAGGTTAAGTTTGATAAGATCTACACCTCATCTTTAAAAAGAACACACCAAACCGTTAAAGGCTTCATAGATTTAGGTTTACCATGGGAACAACTTGATGGATTAGATGAATTGGCTTGGGGCGAATGGGAGGGAAAGCCCAATACCGAAGAAGCCAGAGAAGCTTTTAGGGAAGTAGTTAGGCAATGGCAACTAGGTAACTACGACGCCAAGTTTGAAGGCGGCGAAAGCCCTAACGACGTTGGTGTTCGCTTGTCAAAAGCGATTGAGCACATCAAGAAACAAGAGGATGAAAAGTGCGTGCTGGTTTGCATGCACGGAAGAGCTATGCGCTTAATTTTGTGCATTTTACTCAACAAGCCTTTTAGTGATATGGAAGAATTTCCCCATTCCAACACTACTTTATACCGCCTACAATTTGACGGAGAAAAATTTACGCTACTCGATTCTAATAATACCTCGCACCTAGAACAATTATTATAAATCGCTTTGGAAAAAATTAAAGTTTCTGCCGTTTCCTATACCAATACCAAACCTTTTATTTACGGTATACAACATTCACCTGTACTAGAACAGATTGATTTAAGTTTAGATATCCCTTCTGATTGCGCAAGCAAACTCATCGAAAAACAGGCAGATATTGGCCTAATACCCGTTGCAGCCATTCCTTTTGTGCCCAATGCACAAATTATCAGTTCCTTTTGTATTGGCTCTGTTGGAGCAGTTGATTCGGTATTTATCTTTTCAAATGTACCTGTTGAGGAGATTAAAACTTTAAAGCTTGACCCACAGTCACGCACTTCAAATAACTTGGCTAAAGTGCTTTTAAAGAACCATTTCAAGGTTGCTGTAGACTTTACGACCGAGCAATCAGCTACTACAGACGCGATGGTTTTAATTGGAGATAGAACTTTTGGCCGTAAAGGTGATTTCAACTATGCTTATGATATGGGCGAGGAGTGGATGAAATTTACTGGATTGCCTTTTATGTATGCCGCTTGGGTAGCCAACAAGCCGCTTCCAGAAGCTTTTTTGAAAGACTTCGATACGGCATTGGCTAAAGGCATAGAAAACATCCCAACCGTAATTACCCAACTACCAGAAATTCATGGCATAGATATTGCCAACTACCTGCATCAGAAACTTAATTTTAATCTTACACCCGAAAAAATAAAAGCTAAAGAACTCTTTTTAAAACTTATCACAGAATTGTAGCTCATCACTGCCGTTCTGTTCACTGCGCGCTCTATCTATAAAAATTCACATGAACAAAAAACATTTTTTTTATTCAAGCGCCGTAATCATTGCTTGTTTCATTACCAACCTTTCATTTGCAGCAGCACACACACTACCTGTAAAACAAAGCCAAACTACTTCGACAACTTCTACTTCTGATCTAACACCTGTGTCAACATCAGCCGAACGAAGAGCTCATTTCAACATCATCGTACAGTCAAACCAAACCATCTTAAGTTGGTCTACCATTGAATTAAAAAATGGCAAATACGAGATTTACAGAAGTGATGACAGTAATAACTTTGTTAAAATCGGGGAAAAAACGATCGTTGGAAACCCAAAAGAACCATCACTTTATATCTTTCACGATGAAGAACCCTTTAAAGGCTTAAACCACTACAAATTGGTAAAACAGGATAGTGAAGGAAATAACACTGAAGTGGCTGGTAAAAAGGTATTCCTTGATTCGAAGGTACCTGCCATATTAACGGCCAATCCTACGCCTAAAATCAACAGGATATAACCACGGAATAAGTTAACTACAAGACCATGCTACGCGGTGTTTCCTAAACATTTAGCGCAGATGGTCTTGACCTTAATTAACGATTACTAACTATTTTCAATGGTGGTATTGGGATAGCAGGTATTTGATTAAATCTGTAGAAGAAATAATCCCAACTACTTTTCCCTCTTCAAGTACGGGTAGCGCATGAAACTCTACCTTACTCATCATGTCGGCTACTTCTCTAACGGTGTCATTCACATCAACCGTTAAGGGATTGTGTACCATTACCTGTTCCGTTCTTAGCATTTGAAAAACGGTTTCGTCCACATTCGCTTGATCCTCATAAATATCAGCAAAGCTCAATCTTAGCATATCTGTTTTGCTAATGATACCTACCAATGTCCTGCCTGATACGATGGGCAAGTGCCCAATATTGTTTTCTTTCAACAAGGTATTGATATGCGTTAAAGGATCGCTAACATTAGCGGTAACCAAGTTTCTGGTCATGATTTCGGAAATCGGTACACGTTGTTTCATAACTGATGCGGTTAAATTGCTTAATCAAATATGGGTAGGATGGTAGGGATATTTAGTAACGGCAGTCACTAAAAAAACTGATTGTTTTTAGGTAAAAGGTAAGCCACAAATGCACAGATAACCATTGAATAAAAACATCTGTGTATCTCTGTGGCTAAAAACTAGTGTACCATAAGATTGCTTCGCACAGCTTGCAATGACGCTACTATTCCCGTCATTGCGAGAAGGAACGACGAAGCAATCTCTAACAATAGCAACTAAAGAAATATCTAGGTAAGCCACAAATGCACAGATATCATTAAATAGAACATCTGTGTATCTGTGGCTAAAAAAGAATTATGAAGCTACATGACTATAATAGTCAACCCTTTGCATAAAGTCATTTAAATCAAAAGGCTTGTTGATATAGCTTTCGGCGTCGCATTTAGATTTCACCTTGCTGAGGTGGTTATTTGCAGACATCATCATCACGGGAATATGATGGGTTCTAATATCCCGTTTCAATTTGGTACATATGTCGAGTCCATTGCCATCAGGCAAAATCACATCCAGTACAATCATATCTGGGGTGTGCTCATGCATTTCTTTCCAAAAGGTATTTACGTTTTTACAAACTTTTACCTCGTAGAGTTCTTCTAATAAAAGGAACTCAATAATATCTGCAATGTTGGAGTTATCTTCCAACACATAAACGCATTTTTTATCTGTTGTTTCCATAACTTTAAACTTTAGTTTGATATATAAACGTAGCTTATAAATCAGTAGTTTATGTTATTTGTCCACAACCTTAAAGTTTTCCACTTTTAGCTTTCACTTTAAACAGGCCGTCATCAACGAAAAAAGGCTCGAAATGATATTCTCGAACCTTTTTAAAATAAGCATCACGCAGTAGCGCGATTTGAATGATATTTTTAATGAGCTTAGGCTTTTTTCACCTTAGCTGGAGCCGCTTTCTCTTCAGTTGTTTTCTTCTTTGGGGCTGCTTTTACCTTCACTTCTTTTACTGGCGCCGCTTCTTCTAGAGTCTTTTTAGCAGTGGCTTTTGCTTTTTTAACAGGAGCTTCTTCAACAGCAACTGGCTCAGCTTTTTTCTTTGGTGCTGCCTTTGCCTTTACTTCTTTCACTGGCGCTTCTTCTAGGGGCTTTTTAGCCGTAGCCTTTGCTTTTTTTACTGGAGCTTCTTCTGCTGCAACTAGCGCTACTTCTGCAGGACGGTTGGCAAGGTAAGTTTCCAACAATTGCTTCAAATAAAGCTCAGGTTTTGGCATATTCACTACCGTTCCAGGTTCTTTATCTTGAGATTGTTTGATGTAGGCATTCTTAATTTTACCCCAATCTTTGGAGTATAATTTGATGAACATTTCTATAAATTGCTCATGCCCATATTGTTTAGGCAATCTACCTAACACTACTTGTATCTTTTCTTCTTTGCGATGTAAAATTGCCATATTGTATTTTGAATATTGGGCAAATATAGCTCAAATTTGAACAGAAAGTTTATACTCCGTGCATATGTCTATTCACTTGACCTAAAATTCATGATTTCAAATCCATCGAAATATTCCATCGTAATTGCACCATCGCAAACAGGGATTGACTACGTTGACCATTTAAAAGACGAATTAAATGAAGCCATAGGTTGGTATAACAGTAGAAATTCCAAAGCGCATATAACGATTAGCGAATTTACTGCTGATGAAGATGAGTTAGTTAAAATGATGGCCCAATTAAAGGAAATAGCAAGCTACGAAAATCCAATCCATTTGAATTTTGAAGGCGTGAGTAACTATGTAAACGGTGCCGTGTTTTTAAAACCAGATGAGGTGACTAAAATAGAGGCAGGTAGTTTGATGAGAAGGATACAAAAGAAACTCAACATCAAAAATGCTTACCATAGCAAAGAACCGCACATTTCCATTGGAAGAAAGCTGAGTGAAGAAAATGTACAAATTGCTTTGAAAATGTTTACCGAGGCTAAACTTGACTTTAACTGTAACCATTTGGTATTAAGAAAATTCAATCCTTTAAAAAAACAGTACGATTTTTTCTCGGATGATTTTAAGTTTGTTGGCGCCGAACCTAAACCAGCAACACAGCAAAGCCTGTTTTAAAAATTTTAAAGCAAGCACAATACCTACTTTGTCAATCATACTTAGGCAATGCAAGTAATGATTGACAAAGTTTGGCAGTATTGTTTGTAAACTAAACCTGATAGGAGCGAGCATGGAGTGAAACGAAATAAAGCGGATAGCAGGGCTACATTTGAATAAGTGTGGAGGAACCTGCTTTTCAAAAAAATAAGACGTCATTCCTGAGGTTTCTCCAGTTTCACACTGATAATCAACATCTTCATTATTTTTCAACAACAACGGCCCTTACAGTAGGCAAATGGTATATTTACGGCTTAGTAATTTAGGATAATTTTGGCCAAAGCAAATACAAAAGAAACCCCGTTAATGCAGCAGTACAACGCTATTAAAGCGAAGTATCCAGGTGCATTATTATTGTTTAGGGTTGGAGATTTTTACGAAACATTTGGAGAAGACGCTGTTAAAACCGCTCAAATTTTAGGCATTGTATTAACAAAAAGGGGCACTGGTCCCAATGGAGCTTTAGAGCTTGCAGGTTTTCCGCACCACTCTTTGGAAAACTACCTCTCTAAACTGGTTAGGGCAGGGCAAAGGGTAGCGATTTGCGATCAGTTGGAAGACCCAAAAATGACCAAAACCATTGTAAAACGCGGGGTTACGGAATTGGTAACGCCTGGCGTGGCTTACAGTGACAACATACTGAACCAAAAGTCGAACAACTACCTTGCGGCCGTATACTTTGATAAGGGCTTGATGGGGGTTGCTTTTTGCGATATTTCGACAGGTGAATTTTTAGTAGCTCAAGGAAGTGCCGAGTACGTGGACAAGCTTTTACAGAGCTTTAAACCTACGGAAATAGTGTTTCAAAAGAGCAAACGCATGGAGTTTCCGCAACTGTTTGGCGATAAGTTTTACACCTTCCACATTGATGATTGGGCGTTTACCCAAGATTATGCGAATGAGGTGCTAACCAAGCATTTTGAAGTAAACTCGTTAAAGGGTTTTGGGGTAGATAAACTTACGGCTGGAATTGTTGCCGCTGGAGTGGTATTGTACTACTTGGGTGAAACGGAACACCGCAATTTGCAACATATTACCTCTATTTCGAGGGTAGAAGAAGAGCGTTTTATGTGGCTCGACCGCTTTACCATCCGTAATTTGGAATTGGTGAGCTCATCTAACGATAATGGCGTAACACTTTTCGAAGTACTTGACGAAACTTGTACGCCAATGGGCGCAAGGTTGCTGCACAAGTGGATCATTATGCCACTGAAAGAGCTGAAGCCTATTCAAGACCGTTTGGAAACGGTCGATTTCCTTGTTAAAAAAGAGACATTGGCCGATGAACTTTTACAGCACATTAAACCTATTGGCGATTTAGAGCGACTGATTTCGAAAGTTGGTTTGCAAAAAGCTGGGCCACGTGAGTTATTGCAATTAAAAAAGGCTTTAACGCATATTGAAGAAATCAAAAAGCTGGCAGAGCAAAGCAAAAATCCTTCGTTAGAAACCTTGGCGGCGCAATTGAATCCTTGCACTAGCATTAAGGATAAACTGGAAAAAGAATTACAAGCTGACCCACCTGCGCTATTGATCAAAGGAAACGTAATTGCCGACGGAATAGATGATGAACTTGACCGCTTACGTAAAATTGCCTTTGGGGGTAAAGAGTTTTTAGTAGAGATTCAACGTCGTGAAATTGAAAATACGGGCATTCCATCTTTAAAAATATCCTTTAACAACGTTTTTGGTTATTATTTAGAGGTTACCCATACGCATAAAGATAAAGTTCCAGAAAGCTGGATCCGTAAACAGACTTTGGTGAATGCAGAGCGATACATTACACCTGAATTAAAGGAATACGAAGAACAGATTTTAGGTGCCGAAGAAAAAATACAGGCCATTGAGGTTCGCTTATACAACGAGCTGATGTTTCAGGTATCACACTTCATTAAACCTATCCAATTAAATGCTTATGTAGTGGCGCAATTGGATGTTTTATTGTGCTTTGCACAACTGGCTACCAAAAACTATTATGTTAAGCCGTTGCTAAACAATAAGAAGGAAATCGACATTAAAGGTGGTCGCCACCCAGTGATTGAAAAGCGTTTACCTGTAGGAGAGGAGTACATTACCAACGATGTGTTTTTGGATAACGATACGCAACAAATCTTGATGATTACGGGTCCAAACATGTCGGGTAAATCGGCTATTTTGCGCCAAACGGCCTTAATTGTGCTCATGGCGCAAATGGGTTGTTTTGTTCCTGCAAAAGAGGCAAGCATTGGCATGGTGGATAAGATTTTCACAAGGGTAGGTGCTTCCGATAACCTTTCGAGCGGGGAAAGTACGTTCATGGTAGAAATGAACGAAACGGCCAGTATCTTAAATAACATCTCCGACAGGAGTTTGATTTTGTTGGATGAAATTGGACGTGGAACGAGCACTTACGATGGTATTTCCATTGCTTGGGCCATTGCCGAATATCTGCACGAACACCCAACGGCACGCCCGAAAACCTTATTTGCTACGCACTACCATGAGCTGAACGATTTGGAAAATACCATGGGACGTATCAAAAACTACAACGTAACCATCAAAGAATTACAAAACAAGGTGATTTTCTTGAGGAAGTTGGTTCCAGGAGGTAGCGAGCATAGTTTTGGTATTCAGGTAGCTAAAATGGCGGGCATGCCTGCTAAACTGATTGGTCGTGCAAACGAAATTTTGAAGCGTTTAGAAATAGATAGAACAGAAGGACAGAGTATTAAAGACAGTATCAAGAAGGTACAGAACCAAGCTTATCAGTTACAAATGTTCGCAATTGATGACCCTGTCTTGGTTAAAATTCGTGATTCGCTGAATAATTTGGACGTAAATACGTTAACTCCTGTAGAGGCTTTGCTAAAATTAGACGAGATACAAAGGCTGATTAAGAATTAGTATAGGGTGATGGGTTTCGAGTGATGAGCCACAGGGTATAACTAAACCAGCTCGACACCTATACTGAAAAGGAAATTTTGAACCTGCAAGGCATGGATAAAGTGACCCTTTCCACGCTTAAAGAGGCTTTGGCCGAAAGCGGGTTAACTTTTAAACCAATGATATGATCACCATCAAAAAAAGTTACATTTTATGTTTATGTATAGCGCTCATTGGCATTTTAGCTTCCTGCGGAAGTAGAAAACACACCGTAGATACCAAAGCAGCACGTGCCGCAGATGCCATGGCCAAATTGAGAAGCAAACCCTTATATCGCTTCATCAACAATTGGACAGGCGTAAAATATAAGTTAGGTGGATTAGATAAAAGTGGGATTGATTGCTCTGGCTTTGCGCTTTTATTGCAAAAAGACATCTATGGAAAAACCTTGCCACGAAGATCAAAAGACCAGGCAGATGCCGTTAAAAATAGAAGCTACGACAATTTAAGAGAAGGTGATTTAATTTTCTTTTCCTTTGGAGGACGAGAAGTAGATCATGTTGGTGTATATTTAAATGGCGATTTTTTTGTACATGCCTCAACTACCAGAGGTGTAATAGTAGACGATCTGACCTTACCCGTATATCAAAAAGCAATTGTTAAAACCGGAACCTTAAATTAATGAAAAAATTAATCTTATCTATTTTATGCTGCGTGGCGCTTGGCATAAGCGCCAACGCTCAACAAAGAGTACTTAAACCAGGCGATACGCTTCACAACATCGCTTTAAAAAGCACCAAAGGACAGGTGTATGACTTGGCCAAGCAAAAGGCAAAAGGTTTCATTCTCATATTCATGACCCCAAGCTGCGATCATTGTTTGGCCTACGAAAAACGCATCGTCGCTTTAAATAATAAATATCAACCCAAAGGTTTTCTTGTGGTAGGTATTGGGCCTTACGGTGATAACGAAAAGGATTATCCGTACGACGCCATGCCTGCAATGAAAAAACTAGCCGAAAGCAAAGGCTTTACCTTTCCGTATTTAGCCGATGAGAAATTTAAATACACTTGGTTGTTCGACATTAGGCAAACGCCAAGGGCAGTGGTGCTAAAAAAACAAAAAGATGGGTTTTCTGTAGCTTACACTGGTTATATCGACGATCAGCCTGACGAAAAGAAAACACCTACCAAAAAATATGTGGAAGAAGAAGTAAACAAATTGTTAGCAGGTAAAATCTAGACCCAAGAAGTTTTAAAACGGCGAAGCCCTCAATTTCACAATTTCACTTTAGACTTACGAAGTTTTCGAAACTTCGTAAGTCTGTTATCCTAAAAAATCAGCATGCAAAAGCTCATCGTAACAATTTTATTGATCTTGGCAGGGCACTATGCCAATGCACAAGTTAAATTACTAACTTTAAATGAATTAGAACAACGAGTAGCCAAAGGAAAGGATACTACTTATGTGATTAACTTTTGGGCAACCTGGTGCGGTCCTTGCGTGGAAGAATTACCTTATTTTGAAAAAGTAAATGCCGAAAACGCAGGCAAGCCTTTTAAAGTAATACTGATGAGCTTGGATTTTAAATCAAAACTAAAAACGGATGTCGTACCTTTTGTGGCCAAGCACAAGATCAAATCAGAAGTGTATGTGCTTAACGAAACAGACCAGCAGAAGTTCATTGATCAGGTAGATAAAAACTGGTCTGGTGCTATACCTGCTACGTTGATTTTAAATACAGATAAGAAAATAAGATCGTTTTACGAAAAGGCGTTTACCTACGAGCAATTGACCAAAACAATTTCAACTGCAATTAAACCCTAAATCTTCAATAAACCCATATCGAAATGAAAAAGTTAATTTTAGCATGTTTATCAATGTTCCTGATAAGTGCTGTAAACGCTCAAACGGGCTATCAAGTAGGTGATTTGGCTTCGGACTTTAATTTAAAAAATGTAGACGGCAAAAATGTATCACTAGCCAATTACAAAAATGCAAAAGGCTATATCGTGGTATTCACCTGCAACACTTGTCCAGTTTCTAAAGCGTATGAAAGTCGTGTGGAAGCCCTCAACAAAATGTATGCAGCAAAAGGTTATCCAGTAGTAGCGGTTAATACCAATGATCCGGTAGCTTCTCCAGGCGATACTTATACAAAAATGCAGGAAAGAGCCAAAGAAAAAAGCTTTAGCTTCGCTTATTTAGAGGATCCAAACCATGTGTTCACTAAAAAATATGGTGCTCAACGTACACCTCATGTTTTTGTACTGCAAAAAACAGCCAAAGGAAATGAAGTGGCTTATATTGGCGCCATTGACAACGATCAACAAGAAGCTAATCCACAGCGAGATAATTACGTGCAAAACGCGGTAAATCAATTGTTAAAAGGGGAGAAACCAAGTGTAGCTTCGACCAAAGCCATTGGCTGTACCATTAAATGGAAAAAGGAAGCGAGCAAATAGCGTATTCATAAGATAATTATACTAGATTTGAGCATAAACGCTCAAACAATGGAAAAGCCCACTTTTTACCAATGTAATAAGTGGGCTTTTTATTTATCCTCAGTAACTAATTAAATTAATATATGAAACACAATTACTCTTTATTAAAGCTCACACAACAGAAAATCCTGATTGCGCTCGGTTTTTACTGTATGGTCGTAATGATTATACCAACTCAGGTAAATGCTCAAACAGTAATTTCCACTAACCATTTGAACAACAATAACAATGCTCTAGTTACTTTTAACATACAAAACACCAACAGTGTACCTATTGTGGTTAGAAGTATTAGTTGTCATCTAGACGCAAGTCCCGCCAATAATGTTTCTTTGTTATACAATACAAATCCAGTAAATGATAATGCTGCACCTTGGAATGGCGGCGTTGTAGGGGCTGGACAAAATGGATGGATTGAAGGAGGCTCAGCTGTAATCTCAAACAGCAATACCAATGATGGTGTTGTACCAGTACTTGACGGCTTAACTGTTACCATTCCCGCCAACACTACTTACGGATTTGCCTTGAGTGCCACTACCTTACGATACAGTTCGCTTTCATTAGGGTCAGTAAATACTTTTAGTGGAGGCGGTGTAAATTTAATTACAGGTGACGGAGTTAGCTGGGGAGGTACGATCGCACCGTCAACGCCAGCAAACTATCCAAGAGGTTTTATCGGAAGTATTACTTGGTACCCCATCTCTATACTTAAAATAAATTTAAAAGATATTACGGCTAAAAATGAGGGATCAAAAAACAAAATCCAATGGTCTTCATTAAGCGAATTAGCCACTGACGTTTATGAATTGGAAAGAAATATAGATGGCAAAAATTTTATTAAAATAGCTTCATTTAAAGCGAATGGACAAGCGTCTAATTATAGCTTCACAGACGAAAGCCCTAGTTTAGGTGATAATTACTATCGTTTAAAACTAATTGAAGGGAACGGGAATGAACAATACTCTCAAATTGTTAATGCGAATGTAAAAAGCTTCGAAAACTTTTCCATAACCACTTATCCAAACCCAGTAATTGAAAAACTATACGGCTCAATTAATGGCAAAATAGAAAATAACGGAACTGTTGTACTTATTGATATCAATCAGAAAACAGTACAGAAATCTGCCGTTTCAGGTGCAAACTTTTCAATCAATATGAAACAGCTTAATCCTGGGGTTTACATATTAAAATACTCAGATAAAATAAATGTGTACACCCAAAAAATTATAAAAAAATAGTTATAGATAATAAAAAGCCTAAACGGTATTCCGTTTAGGCTTTAATTCTACATCAGTGCCTTTTTCATTTATAGATCTATTTTTTCAACGCGAGCGTAAGTTTGAGACTATCGTAATTGGCTATTTCATTTACAAAACGTTCAAACGCTTCATAATCACCAGCGCTAAAAGTGCCATCTTTCATGATCAATTTTCTACTATAAACCAATTGACCATCCAACATCTTGATTTCGGCTTCATAAGTACCAAACTTGGTCTCCGTTTTCATCACCTTAGGCATCACAATAGGAACAATGCCTTCGCCTAGGGTAAAAGAGATACTATCAATATCAGTATAACCACGTTTAAGCTCTAATGGTAACATTCTATTTCTAGAAGCAGGCACATCGCGTTTAACATTAAACAGGTTTGGCCTAAGCTGTAATTTATCGTTGCTTGCATGGCCGTATTTATCAATATCTACCCCCAACTTTTCAGTAAACAACGGAATATCTTTGTTTGCAGAAAGTGATATTTCCTTGAATTCAATATTGTTAATGTCGTAAATATATTTCAATTCCCTTTCTCTTTCCGTTACAGATTTATTTAACAAATGAACATGGTTATCAAATTGAGAACCATCAAATGTGGTATTAACTACACCTTCTACAGTACCATTTTTAGATAAGGAAAGTTTAGCTGCGCGGATTTGTCGACTAGTAGTCGCCTCAAATTTTGGAGTTTTCATTAATTTGCCACCATCCTTTGTACAAGCCAATACCCATCTATCATCGGTAAAAGAACCTAAATACCCAAACGGAGCATCTTGACTGGTACATTCTAACCAAGTAGTATCACCATTTAATGGCAAACAGAGTATAATATGATTACCTTGTTCCATACTAGCGAAAGAAGGGATAAGACTCGTTTTTTCATCATCTGCCTCTACCACACAATAGTAAGATTCGATGCCCGCCACATTCAACAAACTCTGCATATAGTTCACCAAAGCTTTACAATCGCCGTACCCAAGTCTATCTACCTCAATGGCTTTAATAGGTTGCAATCCACCTATACCTATTTGTACGCTGATGTAACGTGTTTTTTTCTGAAAATATTCATAAATTTTCTTCGCTTTTGCTCTATCTGAAGTCTCATCTTTAATCAATTCTTTAATAGAATTAATCGTTTCAGGAGTTAGCGCTTGTCTATCTTTTAATAAATGGTCGTAGGTGATCTTGCCTAAACCTTGCCAATCAGTATAACTACCTTTTAGGTTATAGTAATTAAAGTTTATCGGAGCAATTTTGATGGAGGTAAAATAACTCTCTGGGTTTGGTGCATAAGCTTCTCTTTTAATCGCCTTAACTCCTTGAACAGACCAGTATAAACTCTTTTGTTTTTCATAATTCAGTTCTTCTGGTGCACCTTGATAGTTCACGGTATGAATGCGTATTTGATCTGAAGGAGACCTCAAAAATTGGAAACTACTTTTTTCAACAGCAACATCAAAACCAGGAACAGGCTTCCATTGAGGAATAACCAAATTTTGCTTATTCCTGATCTCATAATTATATACAATGGTGTAAGGGTAGCTACTCACTTGAGGAATGTAATATTTCACACGGCTATCTTCAAACAATGAAAAGCCATTTACAGCGCTTTCATCTTTAAAATTACTCAAAGAAAATTTAGTGATCTGTTTTCCAAACTCATCATATATCTCTCCCTTAACAGATTTTATAGAGGTGTTTTTATCATAAAACAATGCCAATTCAGCGTACCTTTCTCCACTTTTGTTAAATACGGTGATCGCATTGGTGATATTCATGGCTACATTGGTTACCGAGCCCATATCAACCACGGTTTTGCTTTCTCTTACCACGGCATTTGCCCTATTTCTCAAAGCAGCTGGAATAGAATCTACGGCATATAATTGAGCATTTGCAATCGAAGAAATCATTGCAAATGCTAAAATCAAACTAATTTTTTTCATTAATTACTCTTTGTTAAAAGGATATCCGATTTTTGAGTCTGAATGATTTGATTGTAGAATTCCTTAAGGTAATGGTATTCTTCTGGGGAGTATATTGCTTTATTAAATAACAATTGCTGATTAAGCGTTAGGTTATGATCGGTTAAGCTTGTTTGTAGAATATATCTTCCGCCTTGGTTGGGCAATGCAAACGATACATCTTTCGGTTGTTCTTTCAACTGGAATTTTTCTGGCAATGAAATGCTAATCGCAATTCTTTGTTCGCTAGCTGCGCCTAAATCTACAGGATAATTTCTTCGGTTGAGTTTAAATGGATTGCTTTTAATTGGACTGATAAAGAAAGGATTCAAATAATTACCAGTATTTTCTGTATTGCCCATATTAAATTCCACTTCATATTCTTCCACTAAAGCATTTTCAACACTATCTAAATTGGTTATTTTGTAGTTTTTGATTTTAATGTTGGTCAAACGTTCATCTAGCTTTTCCACATATTCGTCCAATGAAGCATAGCGCTTCATATCTTTCCTCAAATTTAGGGCATTAAAACCAAGGGCATGCGAAGTAATGGTTGCGTTGATTTTTCCATCTTCGCCCATTTTACCAATTAAGCTGTGCGAAGTTGAGCTACGTTTAGCTGCTTTTAGGTCAATCCAATAAGAAGGTTTTTTCAAATTAATTACACGACCTTGATCATTGATACATCTTAAAGGCAATAAACCAAAAGGGGCAAGGGGCTCAGTAGCATCCAATAGATAACTATTTCCATCGATATTAACCTTGGCAATTACATAATTGAAATCAGTAAGGATAGGATAGAGCTTATTTACCATGCCATTTTCTCTAGTCGAGAGAATTACTGCTTCAACATCTAGCTCAGCAGCGGCCATTGCAGAGATCAGTGCAAAATTGATATCTGCAACATTTCCCGTACGTTTGTCTATTACCTCCTTTACACTGGTTTCGCTATAATTCCCATAGTATCCATTCCATTTCACCTGCTTTTTCATATAATCGAAAATAGCCATCGCCTTTTGCAAATCAGTAGTTGCACCTGCAGTAACAGTAGGAATGATATTTTTAAACACCTCCTTTCTTTTCATTTGGCTACCAAATTCTTTATTTATGATCAACTCATTTTCTATGTCTTTCCATGTTTTCGTGTATTTACGTACAGCACCATCAAGGTAGTAAACTTCGGAAAGCTCAAAATTGACTGCCGATTTATAATTACTTGGCGAGGTCATATAGTCCTCTTCAAGAAAAGCAGGAATATTTTTCATGTTGTAAGTCAACCTAGAACAATCCATATCTTTTCCAGCAATAGTAAGACAGCCCCTTTGTAGTTCAGCCTTGTTTTCTTTTAATGGATAAAAGCCCTTCAATGAAGCATTGTATTTATAATTCCCTGGAATTAAAGCGACATAGGTGCTGTTTAACTTAGGATATTCTGACTGAAACTCCCAAGTTCTAAAGTTGAAAATATAAGGAGTTTCAATAGCGTACTGATATTCAATAATTGAATTTTCTTTGATATTTGGTAAAGTAAATTTGTTAAGTAGCAGATATCTGTTCTTTTCCTCCACAAATATAGCTTTATCAGACATGACCGTCTCCGTCAATTTACCATCCTGCATATTAAACGTGGATGCCTTGAGATCATAAAGAAATTCTTTTTGGTGATCCTGACTGCCCGTCTTATGAATAGGAACAAGCACATTAGCAGCCGCAAAACCTTCTTTATTAAATATTTTAATACGTGCATGGTATTCATAAACCAATTTCATTGTTCCTTTATCTGGATCGTAAGAGAAACGCGTAGTGCCGTATTCATTAAGGTAAACAGCATTTGCGCTACTGTCAATTTGATTTCTCGCAAAGTTGATGTCTTGGTTGCCAATTTCGCCGAAGCCAAACTCTTGGCATACAGCATAAAAAGGGAGTAATGTTAGGGCGAGAATTAAGATTTTTCGCATAAATAAGAGTTTGTTTAAATAGTCTTGCAATTTAATGCAATTTCTAAAGTTATCTAAAACTTTCGGCGCTTTTTTTAACCAAAAAACAGAAAGTACGCTAGGTTTTTAGCAAATTTGGCTTATTAAAAACCTGATATGAAATTAAACTTGAAACGTCCCTTGGCATTTTTTGATTTGGAAGCCACTGGAGTAAACGTAGGGATAGATAGAGTAGTGGAAATTGCAATATTAAAAGCAATGCCCGATGGCACCGAACAATTGTTGGTCAAACGCATCAATCCCGAAATCCCCATTCCTTTGGTAACTTCCCTTATTCACGGCATTTATGATGACGATATCAAAAATGAACCAAAATTTGGCGACGTAGCTCAAGAGATTGCGGATTTTATTGGTGATGCTGATTTAGCTGGCTACAACTCCAACAAGTTTGACATCCCGATGCTATTGGAAGAATTTTTAAGGGTAGGGGTTGATTTGGATATGAGCGACCGTAAGTTTGTAGACGTACAGAACATTTTCCACCAAATGGAACAACGTACTCTGAAAGCGGCCTACAAATTCTATTGCGAAAAGGATTTGATTAATGCTCACTCAGCAGAAGCAGATATTAGAGCTACTTATGAAGTACTATTAGCGCAATTGGATAAATATGAAAATACTGAGTTTGAAGACAAACAAGGCAACAAATCAATTCCAGTTAAAAATGATGTGGAAGCATTACATACCTTCACTAACCTTAACAGATCAGTAGATTACGCTGGACGAATTGTTTACAACGACAACGGCGAGGAATGTATCAACTTTGGCAAGCACAAAGGAAAAACCCTTGAAAGTATTTTCAGTGTAGAGCCTAGCTACTACTCATGGATGATGCAGGGCGACTTCCCTTTGTTTACTAAAAAGAAACTAGACGAAATTTGGAAACGCTGGAATAAAAAGAAAGACGAGCAGAAGCAAAACCGCAGCAGCCAAGCGCCAGCCAGCCCCAAACCGCAGCATACCTCATATAAAAAACCAGCACCTAGCAAACCCGTAACCAACGACATGCTAGAACAGTTAAAAATGAAATTTGGGAAATGATAATAGGAACTAGGAGCTAGGGATTAGTGGTTAGTGTATTTTAACTGCCAAACTAATCCCTAGCACCTAACTATTAGCCACTAATTCCTAACCACTAATAAAAATGACATTCGAGAATAACCTTGCCTTCGCTCAATCTTTGGACGCACAAGATCCATTGAAGGAAATGCGAAATGAATATTTGTTCCCGCAGCAAAATGGAAAACCATTTATCTACTTATGTGGCAACTCCTTAGGACTGCAACCTAAATTAGCAAAGGAGGTTTTAAACCTACAGCTTAACAATTGGCAAAATTTAGCCGTTGAAGGTTGGTTTGAAGGTGATAAACCTTGGATGTTTTATCATAAGGAACTAAAAAAGCTGATGGCACCCATTGTTGGCGCTTCACCTGACGAAGTTTGTCCTATGAATACCTTAACGGTGAATTTGCACTTGTTAATGGTAAGCTTTTATAGACCAAGCAAAGAGCGCTTCAAGATCATCATGGAAGCGGGTGCTTTTCCTTCCGATCAATATGCCATTGAAAGCCAAGTACGTTTCCATGGTTACGATCCTAAAGAAGCCATTATCGAAGTAAGTCCAAAAGTTGGAGCCTACACGCTTGAAACCAGTGATATTGTAGCTGAAATAGAAAAACATGGATCAGAAATAGCTTTGGTACTTTTTGGAGGCATCAATTACTTTACGGGTCAGCTATTCGATATGGAAACCATTACCAAAGCTGGACACAAAGTTGGTGCTAAAGTAGGGTTTGATTTGGCCCATGCAGCAGGAAATGTCCCTTTACAATTGCACCAATGGAACGTAGACTTTGCTTGCTGGTGTTCATACAAATATCAAAATGCGGGCCCTGGGGGCATTAGCGGCATTTTTGTACATCAAAAGCATTTTAATGATCAAAGCCTTCATCGTTTTGCGGGCTGGTGGGGATACCAAGAAAACAATCGTTTTTTAATGGAAAAGGGCTTTGTGCCCGAGGCAGGTGCCGATGGTTGGCAAGTAAGCTGTACACAAGTAATGCCTATGGCGCTTTATCATGCTTCTTTGCAGTTGTTTGAAAAAGTTGGTTTTATGCAACCATTGAGAGAAAAAAGCAAGCAGCTCACAGCCTATTTGTGTTATATCATTAACGAGGTAAACAAAACTTTAGGCGAGGAGCAATTTAAAATCATTACACCACAAAATCCCGATGAAAGAGGTGCACAAGTATCGATCATCGCTAAAGAAAATGGAAAAAAGGTTTTTGATTACCTGGTAAAAAACAATGTGCTTGGCGATTGGCGTGAACCCAATGTCATTCGATTGAGTGCGGTACCAATGTACAATAATTTTGAAGATGTTTTTAAAACAGGTGAATTGCTTTTAGCGGTTACCAAATCCATAGCTAATGATTAATTATAATCCCAAAGAGTGGTTTAATTTTATTTTCCGTTTCCATAAAGCCGATACCTTTTATAAGCTTTGGAAATTAATGCTCAGTGTGGCAATCTTCTCAGGAATTATTGCGTATATCGAATTGAATCACTTAAAGTTAGCAGAAACCACTTACATCAAAAATGTAGGAATGATGCATAACCTTTTAGGCTTCGTGATCTCGATGTTATTGGTATTCAGAACCAATACTTCCTACGATAGGTGGTGGGAAGGCCGAAGACTATTGGGTAGTTTAGTCAACGTAAGTAGAAACTTCGCCATCAGGATTAATGCTTTAAACCTGAGCCCTGAAGACAAGGCTTTTTTTAAATATGCCATCCCTAAGTATGCTTTTGCACTGAAAGAACACCTCCGTGAAAAGCAATACTTTGGCAAGAATGCTATTTTAATAGAGATTGATGGCGGAAAACACATTCCCAATCAAGTAGCAGGCAGCATTACCAATAAACTGTTTGAGCTACAGCGAGAAGGTAAAATCACAGGAGAACATCTCATCACCCTAAGTAACGATTCTACCCAATTCACGGATGTTTGCGGGGCATGCGAACGGATAAAAAACACACCTATACCGTATTCTTACAGTGCTTTCATCAAAAAATTCATCTTCGTCTACGTCATTACCCTGCCTTTTGGTTGGGTATTTAGTTTAGGTTATTTTGTAGTTCCTATTGTACCTTTCATCCTATATGTGTTAGCCAGTTTGGAACTTATTGCCGAAGAAATTGAAAACCCTTTTGGAACAGATGCCAATGATTTGCCCGTAGATCAGATTTGTGACAACATTGAGAAACACGTGGAAGAAATCCTTGATTAAGTCAGATGTCCGAAAGTCCGATGATATAAAGATTTAGATTTTTCAACTTTCAGACTTACGGACTATTTACCTACTAACATCTAGAATGATCAAAATCGCCTATCATCCCATTTATGCACATCCTTTACCAGCGGGACATCGTTTTCCTATGGTTAAATATGAGCTTATTCCTGCACAGCTTTTGTATGAAGGGACGATAGAAGCACCGCATTTATTTGCTCCTGAACCTACTGCCGAAGAAAACATTACCGCTACCCACGATGCAGCCTATTGGCAACAATTGAAAGACCTCACCTTACCTTACAAAGAACAGCGCCGTATTGGCTTTCCTTTGGATGCGCAATTGGTTGAGCGGGAAATTAGAATTGCACAGGGGACCATTGACGGGGCCATTTACGCACAAAAGAATGGCATTGCCTTTAACGTAGCAGGTGGTACACACCATGCAGGCAGCAACTGGGGCGAGGGCTTTTGTTTGTTAAACGACCAAGCCATTGCGGCCAATTACTTGATCAACCATCAACTGGCTAAACGTATCCTTATTGTAGATTTAGACGTACATCAGGGCAACGGCACCGCCGAAATATTTACCAATGAAAGCCGTGTATTCACCTTCTCCATGCATGGCGATAAGAATTTCCCTTTCAGAAAGGAACAATCTGACTTGGATATTCCCTTAGCGGATGACACACAAGACGAAGAATTTCTTTCCATCTTAAACGACAAACTACCCACCATCATTAAAAAACACCAACCTGATTTTATCTTTTATCTTGCAGGAGTGGATGTACTGGAAAGCGATAAGCTGGGCAAGCTATCCTTAACTAAGCAGGCCTGTAAGCAAAGAGACCAGATTGTTTTTGAGCACTGCCTAAAAAACAATATTCCTTTACAGGTAAGCATGGGTGGGGGCTACTCTGAAGATATCAAAGTCATTGTCGACGCACATTGCAATACTTTCCGAACCGCTTTTCACCTTTTCACTTAAGCAAAAGTTAAAGGTTCCACAGAAGTAGAGACTTACGAAGTTTTTAAACGGCGAAGCCCTCAACTTTACCATTGAAGAATAACAAAAAACTAAAGTTAAACTTCGTAAGTCTCAATTATGGAATGTAGTCATTCTCTGCATCTCAAACTAAAAAGAGAACCATTTGAAAAAGCTACAATTAATCCTTACCAATCCCTGTTCTGAGAATTGGGACGAAATGCAGCCTTCTAAAGCTGGACGTTTTTGTGATAAATGTGAAAAACATATCGTTGACCTCACCAACAAATCTGATGCGGAATTGATTGATTTCTTCAAAAAGAAAAAGGAAAATGTTTGTGGCCGTTTATTGCCCGCACAATTGAACAGGGATATTGTTGTTCAACCTCAAAAAACGAATTGGAATTGGCTATTATTACCCATGGCTATTGGAGCTAGTGTGATTACCCCAGTGAAAGCACTAAGCCCTGTAACCACCACTGTTCAAAACGACAAGCAATTTTTATTGCCTGTAGATGCCCAACCAAACGCCCTAGAAACAACTGTTGTTGATACCATTAAAGGAAAAGTAACGAACAAAGAAACAGGAAAACCTTTGGAAGGGGTGAAGGTTAAAATTAAGGGTTTTGCCAATGTTGTAGCATTAACAGATGGCAACGGAAATTTCTCCTTCACTACGAAGAGAACTGAAAAAAACCCAATACTCTTATTTGATTTAAATGGTTATGAGGTAGCCGAAAAAATAGCATCCAGCTATATGACGGTTAAAATGGAAGAAATAATAATGGTAATTGCAGGTGGCATTTCACCAATTTATATCTCTGGCGATCCCCTTTATGTGATTTACGCTGGAAAAAAGAGTTGTATCGCCAGCAGCCAACAAAAAGAAAAACTAAACCCAGATTGGATAGAGAAGGTAGATATCCTAAAAGGAGCAAAAGCAACCGCCCTTTATGGTTCAAAAGCAGTTAATGGTGTAGTAATGGTTGAAATAAAGAAAAAATATGTCAACAAGATAGATTTTTCCAAGAAGAACTGATTTTTCGCATCCTAGAGACTTACGAAGTTTTTGAACGGCGAAACCCTCAACTTTAATTTCCTAGAGACTTACGAAGTTTTAAAAACTTCGTAAGTCTGGTCTGTTACTTTCAAATACATCTTAGAGAGATTGCCTTCTAAACTTTGTAAGTCTTCTTAACGGCACTAATGCCCATTACCCGTAATCTTCAATTCGTTTAAATCTAATTGCAATTCAGCCTTACGGATTTCCTCATCACTAAAAATTTTCTCTTTACGTAGCTTAAATAGTTCCTTTCGTTGTGCGGCGTAAATTTCCAATAACACATGGTGATAAACATGAATCTCTGCCAATTCAGTTTCATCGCATTCCAGCGACTCAAGGTGCTTCCTGCCATCAGTAATACTTGTATTTAATCCATCCCGATAAAAACCAAGGAGTTCATTCTCCGTTACTTTATCTAAATGATGGTTATCGATTAGATGTAATGCCAATTCATCCAGTTTTAAGCGTATACCTGCCTGCTGCTCTTCGCTTCTAGAAATGCTATCAATTTCCTTTAATTTAATCAGTTTAATGATAAATGGAAGCGTTAAGCCCTGTACCACCAAAGTCACAAAGATGACCACAAAAGTGATGAATATAATCAGATTACGTTGCGGAAAAGCAGTTCCATCAGTCATTAACAATGGAATAGAAAGTGCTGTAGCCAAAGAAACCACACCACGCATGCCTGCCCAGCCAATAATCAATGGTCCTTTCCAACCTGGCGATGGGTCTTTACGGATAGAGGCACTCAGCCAACGAGGCACAAATGCTGCTGGATAAATCCACAGAAAGCGCAAGGCAATGGCAATAGCGCTAATGATCAGTCCGTATCTAATGCCATCTGCAATCGAATAATTGCCCAAACCATGAATAATTTCTGGAAGTTCCAAGCCAATCAATACAAAAACAAGGGCATTCATCACAAAAATCATCGTCGTCCATACGCCAAGCATATTTAACCTCGTACTACCTGTTTGAAAAATCTCATGAGATCGCCACGAGATAAACAAACCACCAGTAACTACAGCCATTACGCCCGAATAATGGAATTGCTCCGCAGCCAAGAAAAGAATGTAGGGAGTCATCACCGTTAATGCTGCATCAATAGCAGGAGTGGTGGGTAAAAAGCGATGAATGAAATAGACAATATGTGCTCCCGCCAAACCAATGACAATACCCATACCCGCTACAAGAAAAAATTGTCCAACCGCTTGATGCATTGAAAAAGCCCCAGTTAATACGGCTGCCAAGGCAAATTTGAACACAATTAGCGACGAGGCATCATTCACCAAACTTTCTCCTTCTAAAATAGTGAGTATCCGTTTTGGAACACCCATTCCCTTCAATACCGTTGCCGCAGCTACCGCATCTGGTGGTGAAACAATACCGCCTAACAAAAAGCCAAGCGCTAAAGTAAAACCAGGAATTAAAGAAACAGAAGTATAAGCAATAATGGTAGACGTAAAAAACACCAAGCCAAAAGCTAGCAAAGCGATAGGGCGTTTCCACTTCCAGAAATCGTTCCACGACGTGTACCAAGCTGCCTCATAAAGTAACGGAGGCAAGAAAATTAAGAAAATCAGTTCGGGATCGAGATGTAACAGCGGAATCCCTGGAATAAAACTAATTCCCAAACCTGCTAGCACTAAAAAAATAGGGTAGGCTACTTTGATTCTC
>NZ_JAELTX010000824.1 GCF_016429065.1 Pedobacter sp. ASV17 | reverse complement strand
ATAAGAGACAGGTCCTTCCCTTCCAACAATTGACATTCAAAATATTCCTCGACCAAACAAAAATATACGAAAACAAGAACAAAGCAACCCAAAGCGAACCAACGAAAAAAAAAAAAAAGGCCAACCCTATGTGTATGGCCAAAACAGTAAACGCCGGCCATGCTGAAAGGCTCTTCACTGCGGCGCTCTCCAACTCGGGCTCGGGTATTTTCTCAATTGCGGCTTTGTCTGGACAATTATAAAGCCTCGCCAGGTCGTTTCAATACAAGTCATAAAAAAAGAGGGTGTGGGAGACATTGAGTGTAATATGCACAAAACGATTCAAAGGCTCAAGTGCTTCCAAAACTCCGCATAGCATGCCCAAGCGCCCAGCGCTGCGCATATC
>NZ_JAELTX010000823.1 GCF_016429065.1 Pedobacter sp. ASV17 | reverse complement strand
CGTCCTTCCCTCTCTCCTCCAGCACGGTCCAATCAATCCCCGTTCTTCGCTTTTGGCCTGTCTTCCTCCACTCAAAACGCTTCGTTGCGCGACCCAGACCAAACAAAGCAAGCGACACAAAAAGAAAACGAAGCAGAGAGCGCTTCTTACAGGCCAGCAATACGCAAATAAAACAGGGCCTTGCACAAAAAGCCGCCAGTCGTTTGGTCCTCCCCGTGGAAAGCCGGTCTCCGTGGCCATTCACATGGTTTGTTATCCCTTTTTTTTTTTTTTTTTTTTTTTTTTTGGTTCAGCCTTTCCGCTGGCCAGTTACAGGGGCCGCCCTCTTCTACATCGTCCGCTCATCTCTCTCGCTTGCCGGAAAGCTAGCCGGCCTAAGACAAGCC
>NZ_JAELTX010000822.1 GCF_016429065.1 Pedobacter sp. ASV17 | reverse complement strand
ACCCACCCCCCCCCCCCACCACCCCCCCAAACCACCTACCACCACACCACCAACAATAAACCTATTTATAGCTTAAGATTTGAAACCAGATCTTGTTATTCGTCTCGTTTTGTATGATATTTGTATTAGCTACAGTCTTTATAATTTTAAAAGAAAAACAATTAAGCTAACCATACAATTTGTTTTTGAAACATCCTCCTTTGCGTTCTTCGCGATTGCTTCCTAAATCTTTGCGTTAAAATATTTACTATCTGTCGATTATACACATCTGACGCTGCCGAGGAATGAGGAGGTGTGGATATAGCGGTGGTGTCGGGGGCGGTCATAGATAGGGGGGGGGGGGGGGGTGGGTGGGGTGTGGGGGGGAGGGGGGGGGGGGGGGGGGG
>NZ_JAELTX010000821.1 GCF_016429065.1 Pedobacter sp. ASV17 | reverse complement strand
CATCTTTGGTGGACTTTACGGGGCGTTTGTGATCAAGTGGAACCTGCGAGCTCAGGCATTTCGCAAGAAGTATCTCGGCAACTATGCAATTCTGGAAGCGGCGCTTCTCGCAGCTGGCACGGCAATTATCGCTTACCCAAATGTATTCTTGAGGATAGATATGACCGAGAGCATGGAGATTCTCTTCTTAGAATGCGAAGGCGGCGAGGATTATCACGGCCTCTGTGACGCTGATAAGCTCTTTTGGAACATTGTATCACTGGTTTTGGCTACTGTTATCCGCATATTCCTGGTTATTATCTCGTATGGATGCAAAGTGCCTGCGGGTATTTTCGTTCCGTCCATGGCTATTGGAGCGTCGTTTGGACGAACTGTTGGAATCATTG
>NZ_JAELTX010000820.1 GCF_016429065.1 Pedobacter sp. ASV17 | reverse complement strand
GTATGTGGTTTGCCAAGATTTGTATAAGAAAAGGGGCGGTTGAAGACGACTTGTTAAAAAAAAAAGAGGGACGGCTATTTGTGTTAACCTTGATATCCTTTTTTTTTGCTTTCAACGTTTAACGATGAGCCTTTATGGCAGCAAGCTAGTCTGAAATTATGAAGCCAGCTTTTTCAACCTTTAGCTGAATGTGATCTACTGTCTTGTGGAAACTTGAAAATACTCTTTTTTTGTAAAGTCGAGACTTATCAGCCCCCCTACACTGTGAGACAGGCCCTTTGACATATGACCATTTGATCAGAATATTCTCCCAATACTTCCTTTGGAGAAACCGTTATATTACACCCGTGTTTCATTGTGATCCATAAACCCCCCCGGTCGTATGT
>NZ_JAELTX010000819.1 GCF_016429065.1 Pedobacter sp. ASV17 | reverse complement strand
AGGCTAAAGAAATAAAACGCTAAAAACAGTACGGCATAAAAAACATGTTATACGGTGTTCCAGTCAAGCCTCTTAAGCAGCCGATAAATGATCATATGGCATTAATATTACAGAGAAAAGCCGCCACGAAGTGCGTTTTTCCCCGCAGGACCCTCCAGTACCAACGCACTTAGCAGGTTGGAGACGGCTTTAGATGGCGTAGATGGCGTAGATGGCGTAGTTGGCGTATCAGAAGCACTTTGCCTCTCGAACTCGGTTACGATCGCGAACAGAGACGGACTTGCACTTAATCAGTACAGAAATAGAATGTTCAATCACTTAATCTGAGCTTTGTTTGGATGCGCGGATATCGCCGTGTTTTTATAAGCGACGTTGCAGCGTGTGCC
>NZ_JAELTX010000818.1 GCF_016429065.1 Pedobacter sp. ASV17 | reverse complement strand
CTCTAAGAGTTCGCAATAGGCCGCCTTCGCCGATAAGCTGCTTTAGTATTGTAGCTGCAGACTCGCGATCTAACGCGCTTAGGACTCCATCTAGAAGAACGACTTTCGCGCGCATATAGACAGCTCTTGCCAGTTCCTACGCAAGTTAATAAATAGAGTCTTCTTCAGAAAAAGGTACTTACTACCCGCTGTCGCTGGCCACCGCTTAGGTTCGAGCCTCGGGTACCCGCTAGAGTGAGATGACCTAGTGGGAATTCGTTTAAATCATGCAGTAGACATGCTTTAGCCACTTTATTATACCACACTTCATCATAGGGAAGGCAGCCGATAATATTCTCACGAATTGTGGCATTAAATATCCATTCTTCTTGATCACAGTACGCAAT
>NZ_JAELTX010000817.1 GCF_016429065.1 Pedobacter sp. ASV17 | reverse complement strand
CCCCCCCCCCCCCCCCCCCCCCCCCCCCCCCCCCCCCCCCCCCCCCCCCCCCCCCCCCCCCCCTCCCCAACCCGAAGACGGCATACCCGATCCTGTAATTCGTCTCGTGGGCTCGGAGATGTGTATAAGAGACAGGGGGGGTGATGGGGTTGGTAGCGGCGCCAACATCTCCAGCAAAGCGCTCTGCCAAATTCATGAGAGCCCAGCAGCATGAGGGAGCCATCTTGGCGTTGCTGAGAAGACCCTTGAAGCTGTCTCTTATACACATCTGACGCTGCCGACGACTGAGCCGGTGTGTAGTTGTCGGTGGTGGGGGGGTGAGTAAGAAGGGGGGGGGGGGGGGGGGGGGGGGGGGGGGGGGGGGGGGGGGGGGGGGGGGGGGGGGG
>NZ_JAELTX010000816.1 GCF_016429065.1 Pedobacter sp. ASV17 | reverse complement strand
GGGCACAACTCACAACTATCCGTCAATTCTCTGCCGGGATCTGCCGGGAACCCGGCAAGAAACAGCACCGTAAAGCCTCCGAAAACACATTCGAAGTTGTCCGAAGGAGAAACGCGAGTCGCTGTGGAGCTCATCTTTGCGGTGATCAACGAGATGTACACGCTTTCGTCAGCATGGAACATTCGCCGTACGCTATTGACAGCTGCCAAATCGTTTCTGCTTCGGCCTGGCAACCCGTCTCTTCTTACTGTCCAATCTTTGATCCAAACGTCAGTCTTGGATTCTTATACGTCAGATAGCGGGATTGCGGATCAACTGCGCAAAATCCGAGAAAATACTATGCCTACAGAACAAGAGCTGGCGACGTGGCCTGCGGAACTCAGTAC
>NZ_JAELTX010000815.1 GCF_016429065.1 Pedobacter sp. ASV17 | reverse complement strand
GCATACTTCATTGTACGGCGCGGGTGAGCCTTATTTTCAGAGATATGTCCCAGTTCCTCCACGTTCCTCGCAACGTCTCGTAGTCGTCGCTGCGATGGGCTCGGTCGATTTGCACTGAAGCTCATTCTTGGACGTGGTGTCTTTCTATTTTCGGGGGAATGTCGCTTCATCGGCGGTTCCATGCCCAAGCCAGAGATAAGGTAGCTCCATTCGGTGAGCTGGGCTTCTAGCTTTTCCTTGATGGCCATGGCTTGGTCTGCGATGCGGCGTGTATCATCGTCCTCGGCCTCCTTTTCAAGCTCCAAAATGCGGCCGCGGAGCTGCAAGTTTTCCGATAGTGCGCGGGATAATTCACCTTCGAGTTCTCGTATACGTAGGGCTCGGAC
>NZ_JAELTX010000085.1 GCF_016429065.1 Pedobacter sp. ASV17 | reverse complement strand
GTAATTCGTCTCGTGGGCTCGGAGATGTGTATAAGAGACAGGTCCCGCACTTGCGGGACGGGGCTTTTTTCATGAGCTCATAGGTGATTATAATGAGTTAATCCATTTCACCAGTTCCTCTCTGCCTTTCCCTGTTTTCTGTTGTAACTTACCCAACATTTCGTCGTCTTTTCCTTCCTCGTATATTAAGTCGTCGTCAGTTAAATCCGCATAGGCTTGTTTAATCTTTCCTTTAAGTTCGTTCCATTTTCCTTTTAATTCCAGCTTATCCATAATTAAAGTTTTAAGTTAAATTCTGATTGAGTTAGAAGAACAATTAGCCATCAACTATGTTTGAAAAATCAGTAAGTAACCTGAAATGAAGTATTTGCAAAAAAATCTCACGTATTATAAACATGCGTTATACTTGATTAAATCCAAATCAATTTATAATTTTAGATTAAATTCTTACTAAAATCATGACTAAACGCATTCTAGTTTTCACTCTACTTTCTCTTATCTTTTTGGGTTGTAAAAAAGAAGTAACCGAAATCGAAAAAAGAGCACAAATTCTTAAATCTCAGCAGTGGTATCAATATTCTACGCAAAGAACTACTTACGACGTTAAAGGCATATTAACTGATGATGAAACGGTTATAGAGGACTGTAAAAATAAAAACATCCTAAAACTTGATCAGAATAATATTGCTGTATTGGACGTGAAATGTGGAGGTCAAAAGAAATACGAAGGCAGCTGGCAGCTAATGGACGAGAATACAATGTATGTGGAAATTTTCATGACAGTGAACCATGGCACCGCTGGGATTGTTAAATATAACATTGGATTTGACGAAGCAAAAATTATCGATTTAACATCTTCCAGCTTTACAATATTATTTGAAGAATGGTATGGTTTCGGCCCTCCAGGAAATATTACTCGTTCTAGAACAGAGGTAAGACAAATATTTAAGGCGGTTAGGTAAAGACAAACATTGAATTTAGCCTTCAAAACTTTACTTTTAATAATGCGCTACTTTCTAATATTCATCACATTTTCATTGATTTCCGTTAAAGGATTCGGCCAATATAATATTGCTCAAAAAATAGCACTAAATAATTTGGTTAATCCAACCACCAATTTATTTATCCATTTTGACAAGAATGTTTACTCTAATAATGAAACTGCCTATTTCACAGCCTATTTATTAAAAACTGGAAAATTTAAACATAAAGCCCATAAAATTTTGGCAGTTACGTTAATCAGGGATATGGATAGTTCTTTGGTAAAGCTGGACAAGTTTTTAATCCACGATGGGTTTGCTTTCGGCAGCATGGTACTCCCCGATTCTATACTGACAGGTGACTATCATTTTTTGGCCTATACCGATAAATTGATTAATGGCAAACCAGAACTTACCTTTAAGCAACGGATCACTATCAAAACCAATATCGACTTACCTTTCAAAGGAAACATTGCCTTTCTGGAAAAGCCAAACCCTAAAGCCATAGAGCACAAACTACTAATCTCTGTCACCTCAAACGATAACCGATTTCTACCTAAACCTACCATTGTAAACTATAAATACGGGAAGGAGCAAAAAACTGCTAAAACCGATGCCTCTGGTCAACTACTGCTTACGCTGCCTAAACAGGAAAACCTCATCGACCCTAATATTTATGTAAGGTTAAAGTATTTAAAAGACAGCACTTTCTTGAGCTTGAACCTACCGCCTAATAAAATTAAAGCAGTGGTTAAATTCTTTCCCGTAGGTGGCAACTTAGTCAACAATGTGGCTTCCAACGTTGCCTGGGAAGTAACTGACCCACAGAAAAAACCTATTGCTATCAAAGCCTTCTTATATAAGAACAATACGGTTATCGACACCATAGAAACCAGCAGCTATGGTATTGGGAAATTCAAACTAGTTCCTACAGCAGATGCTACCTACAGCGTAAAGCTAGCTCATGAGACCATGGCCGACAGCACCTATATTTTACCCAAAGCGCTCCCAAGGGGCTTAGTCATGAATATCACCAATGTACTCCCTCAAGATACTTTAAAGTTACAACTGAGAAGTACTGGTGAACAGAAAGTATTTATCCGGGTACACAATTTTAGAACGTGCTACGTGGACTATCCTTTCGATACCGAAGGCTATCGCACGAGAAGCATCAGGGTTCCTTTAACCGAAATTCCCAAAGGAATACACACCGTTACCATTACCGATAGCCTAGATAGGCCATTAGCCGAACAAATTTTCTTTGCGCACTACGACAACAGAGAAACCATTAAAATACAAACGGATAACCCCACTTATCTTCCAAGAGAAAAAGTGACCTTGAAATTGAGCCCCAATGAACTAAAATCTAACGCTATTGTATCTGTAGCGGTGGTACAGGAGAATAGGATTTCGCTAAAAAACAGCAACGATATTGAGACCTACTCCTACATCAAAAATGAGTTAGAAAATGCACCGTCTAGTATTAACGGCACCGGCTATAAAGACAAAAATTATTTCGAGCAGATTTTATTGGCCAAAGGATGGAGAAGATATACTTGGCAACAGATGTTGGAGACCATACCAAGCGATACAATGAAAAGAATGGATAGCCTATCCATGGTAGGAAATATCAAAAAAGGGACGAAACAAATTACTAAACCGCTAAGTCTAGCTATTTTCGGAGGAAATCAAATTAAAGCTTTTGACAGTTCACCTCAAGGAAATTTTGACCTTACCAATCCTGAATTCATATCTGATTATGGTAAAAAAATGTATCTATTCGTTAACGATCCCAACAAAGAAAGTTTTAATCTCGACATCAAAGATTCGTTTGAAAAAACCAGTAAGGAATTGGCAAAAACCGAAACCTATTTTGAAGATGTTGTCCCTTTAATTTTAACCAACAATACTGATTTGGTGCTCAAAAGCAATGAAAAAGCCATTAGACTAAAAGAAGTGACCATTACCAATAAAAAAGACAACAGCTTTAATTATCATGGGGCTCCTGGCGCAAATGCCTGCGGGGATTATGTTTGCAGATACAATATTTTAAATTGCCAAAACCATGTTGCGGATATAGGTAATACGCAACCGATACGTGGGAGAACCTACGGCGGCACCATGAAAGCTCCCTACATGGGCTGTACAACTTTTGATAAAAACGAAAAATCCTATGTGCAGTTTTCAGGTATTCGTTATCACAAAGAGTTCTATTTAAATGATTATAAAGACCCCGCCGAACCCGCTCTTTTTTCCACCGTTTACTGGAACTATGGTACTATTTTAAATCGTGACAAAGAAACAGAATTAAGTTTTTATACCAGTGACGTTACCGGCGTGTTCAGAATTATTGTACAAGGAATAACCGACAGCGATGTGGTTTACTCGGAAAACAAATTTGAGGTAAAACAAAAAGGGCAAATTAATTAAAACTTGCCCTTCAAATAGGTACATTAATATACCTTATTTTTTCGCTGCTTCGATGATTTCATCAACCACAGCTGGATCTAATAATGTCGAAGTATCTCCCAAATTTGAAGTTTCGCCTTCAGCAATCTTTCTCAAAATCCTACGCATAATTTTACCTGATCTGGTTTTAGGCAAGCCCGATACAAATAAAATTTTGTCTGGTTTAGCAATTGCACCAATTACCCTTGTAACGGTTTGCAGAATATCCTTTTTGGTTAGCTCTGCATCTTGATGGTGGTTTGGATAAATGATAAACGCATAAATCCCCTGTCCTTTCACATCGTGAGGATAACCTACTACCGCACTTTCAACCACACCAGCATGCATGTTAATAGCATTCTCCACTTCGGCGGTGCCAATTCTATGACCCGATACGTTCAATACGTCATCAACCCTACCTGTAATTCTGTAGTAGCCATCTTCATCTCTCAAACAACCGTCACCTGTAAAATACATTCCTGGATAGGTAGAGAAATAAGTTTGACGACAACGTTCATGATCACCATAAGTGGTACGCAACATGCCTGGCCATGGGAATTTGATGCACAAATTACCACTCACATCATTACCTTCAATTTCAGCACCATTTTCGTCAACCAACACGGGCTGTATACCTGGCAAAGGCAAAGTAGCATAGCTAGGCTTGGTTTTGGTTACGTTAGCAATTGGCGAAATCATAATTCCACCCGTTTCCGTTTGCCACCAAGTGTCTACAATTGGCGCTTTACCATGACCAATCTTTTCGTCAAACCAATGCCAAGCTTCTTCGTTGATCGGCTCTCCTACCGAACCTAAAACTCTCAATGAGCTTAAATCTTTTCCTGCTAAAGGTTCATCTCCAAAACTCATCAACGATCTGATGGCTGTTGGCGCAGTATAAAGAATGTTTACTTTGTGTTTCTCTACAATATCCCAAAAACGAGAAGGAGTTGGATAGGTAGGTACGCCTTCAAAAATTAAAGTGGTAGCACCTTGCGACAATGGACCGTAAACTATGTAAGAGTGTCCAGTAATCCAACCAATATCTGCTGTACAGAAATAGACTTCATCAGGCTGATAATTGAACACATTACTAAAGGTATAACCTGCATAAACCATATAGCCACCGCAGGTATGCACTACTCCCTTTGGTTTTCCGGTAGAACCCGAGGTATATAGAATGAACAGCAAATCTTCTGCATCCATTTCTTCTGCTTCACAAACTGCATTTACGTGTTTTACTTCATCTTCCCACCACACGTCTCTACCTTTCAGCATACTTACTGGTGTTCTAACGTGGGTAAGTACAATTACTTTTTCTACCGTTGGGCAACCAATTAACGCATCGTCAATTACATCTTTCAATGGAATAGGCTTCGCTCCACGATAAACCCCATCTGCAGTTATCACCAACTTACATTTGGCATCGTTAATTCTATCTGCAATTGATTTGGCCGAAAAGCCACCAAAGACTACCGAGTGTACCGCACCAATGCGAGCACAAGCCAGTACTGCAATGGCCAATTCAGGTACCATTGGCATATATATACAAATACGATCGCCTTTTTGTGCCCCGTTTCTTTTCAGTACATTGGCAAAACGACAAACCGCTTCATGTAACATTTTATAAGTTAGCGTTACACTTTCCTCCTCGGGATTATTAGGCTCCCATATAATGGCAGGCTTATTTGCGTTATGCTCCAAATGCCTGTCTAAACAATTTTCAGTGATATTAAGCTTGGCACCCTCGAACCATTTAATGTTTGGCTCTTCGAAATTCCAAGAAAGAACTTTGTACCAAGGTTTTCTCCAGCGGAAATTTTGGGCTACTTCACCCCAAAATTGCTCTGGGTTTTCAATACTTTTTTTGTAGCTTTCTTCATACTGCTCCAAAGATTTGATCTGCATAGTAATTTATAATAGGTTTTGGATTGTTTGGATGCTAAAATAAGTAATTATATACTATAAAAACATCAAAATCGTCTCAATTTTACAAACAACATATCAACAAACCATCGCATTTATTCAAATTTTCCCAATTACTGATAAGCTTAAAAAAAATGCCTTTACCAAGAAAAATAGCTAAGGCTAATTCTGTGCTAGCAACTTAGTAATATTACTTTGATAGCAATATTACTGGTTTAACGAAACACAAATCTGCCTTAGTCCCCGAAAATATAAAATACCGAGAGGTTAATATTTTTAAACAAAAAGGACTTTTAAAGCCTTTTTTAATTCATTCATGGCATACATTAATTGTTAGTGAGTTAGCATTTACTTGATGCACAGAAAATATCTTTAAAATATTTTCACGGCACACTTGATGTTTAGAAAAATTATTCTGATATTTGCAGGCTCTTAAAAAGAATTAAGCGACGAATAACAAATAACAAAATAAAGTCATGTCAAGAGTTTGTGATTTAACAGGAAAAACCGCGATGAAAGGGCATAACGTTTCTCACTCGAACGTTAAAACTAAGCGCAAGTTTTATCCTAACCTACAACTTCAGAAGTTTTATATCCCTGAAGAAGATCGTTGGATAACACTAAAAGTATCTACTTCAGCTATTAAAACCATCAATAAAATTGGTGTTTCTGAAGCGATTAATCGTTTCATGAAAAAAGGATATTTGTAAAAACATTTGCCGTAGCTACGGCATAAATAAATAAAGAAATGGCAAAAAAAGGTAACAGAGTTCAAGTTATTTTAGAATGCACAGAGCATAAAACAAGTGGTATGCCTGGTATGTCTAGATATATTTCTACTAAAAACCGTAAAAACACTACTGAGCGTTTAGAGTTGAAAAAATACAACCCGGTTTTAAAGAAAGTAACCGTACACAAGGAAATTAAGTAAGGATTAAGGTTGAAGGTGTAAGGCAAAAAGCGATATGCTCTAATTATCAAATTTGCTAACAATCACATTCTCTCATTAACATTTAAAAACATGGCAAAGAAAGTAGTTGCAACCCTTAAAACAGGTACAGGTAAAGAATATTCAAAAGTGATCACAATGGTTAAGTCTCCAAAAACTGGTGCTTATTCATTCAAAGAAGCAATTGTTCACAATGATCACGTTAAAGATGCTATTGCTGGTAACAGCAAATAACAATATTTAAGAATAGCTTAAGAGCCGTTCCGTACTAACGGAAGGGCTTTTTTTATTTTATAAAACCGAACCAAAATTTAGTTTGGGAAGCGATCATCAACCTCGACAAACAAATAATAAATTGATGAAATTATGGGTTTATTCGATTTTTTCAAAAAGAAAGAAACTGCACCTGAAGCTCAGGAAGCGTTAGATAAAGGACTGGAAAAAACCAAGGAAGGTTTTTTTAGTAAACTTACTAAAGCCGTTGCCGGAAAATCTACCGTTGACGATGATGTACTGGACAATCTTGAGGAAGTGCTAGTCACTTCTGACGTGGGCGTTAGCACTACGCTAAAAATCATCGATAGAATTCAGGATCGTGTTGCTAAAGACAAGTACCTATCTACTACCGAACTTAACGGCTTATTAAGAGACGAAATTCAGTTACTATTAGCCGAAAACAATAGTAACGATTTCAGAAACTTTGAATACGGCGATCACAAACCTTATGTGATTATGGTAGTTGGGGTAAATGGCGTGGGTAAAACCACTACAATTGGTAAGCTTGCCCATAAACTGAAAAAAGAAAACCTAAATGTAGTATTGGGTGCTGCTGATACCTTCCGTGCCGCCGCAGTTGATCAAATCAAACTTTGGGGCGAACGTGTAGGTGTACGTGTGGTAGCACAAGCCATGGGCTCTGACCCTGCTTCGGTTGCTTTCGACACCTTACAGTCGGCGGTTGCCAATAAAGAAGATGTGGTGATTATTGATACTGCGGGTCGTTTACACAACAAAGTTGGTTTAATGAACGAGCTAGGTAAAATCAAAAATGTGATGCAAAAGGTTATTCCAAATGCACCTCACGAGATTTTATTGGTATTGGACGGATCAACCGGACAGAATGCTTTTGAGCAGTGTAAACAATTTACCGAAGCGACCGATGTAAATGCGTTGGCCATTACTAAACTAGATGGAACGGCCAAAGGTGGTGTGGTGATTGGTATTTCAGATCAATTTAAAATTCCAGTAAAATACATTGGTGTTGGTGAAAAAATGGACGATTTACAATTGTTCGATAAAAAGGAGTTTGTGAATAGCTTATTTAAATAGTTTTATAGATGCATTAAAGTGGCTGATTCTACTGAAGATTTAGCAACTTATGACGAGCTTACTCGAAAAATAATAGGTTGTTGTTTTGAAGTTCATAATACACTTGGCCCTGGATTTCTTGAAAAAATCTATGTAAATGCACTAAAAATAAAGTTACAACAAAAAGGAATACTGTTTGAGACAGAAAAAGAGTTCGTCGTCAAATTTGAAAACATCATTATTGGTAAATTCAGGTGCGATCTATTAGTAGAAAACAAAGTAATTGTCGAACTAAAATCTGTCACAGGCTATCAACCTAAGTTATTTCAAAACCAACTCATCTCCTACCTAAGAGCAAGCAAAATTAAAACTGGATTATTGATTAACTTTGGAAATACCAGCTGCGAAATCAAACGTCTATCAGTATAAGCACAAAATCGGTGAAATCAATTAATCTGTGAAATCACTCCAAGAGAAAAAATGATTACAAAAAACAAAACAACTACAAAAACGGCTCAACCAAAAATCAATGTCATTACTTTGGGTTGCTCTAAAAATACTTACGATAGCGAAGTGTTAATGGGACAACTGAAAGGCAACAATTTGAATGTTGAGCACGAAGCGAGCAAATTAGGGAAAGATGATATTGTAGTTATTAATACCTGCGGTTTCATTGATAATGCGAAGCAAGAATCTATCGATACCATTTTACAATACAGCCAGCTTAAAGACGAAGGCAAAGTAGGAAAGGTAATTGTTACCGGGTGTCTTTCTGAACGTTACAAACCAGATTTAGAAGCCGAAATTACCAACGTTGATGCTTATTTTGGCACCAACGATCTTCAAAATATCTTACATTCTTTAGGTGCCAACTACAAACACGAATTGATTGGTGAACGCTTGCTGACCACTCCGTCTCATTTTGCTTATTTCAAAATCGCGGAAGGTTGTAATCGCCCTTGTTCTTTTTGTGCCATTCCTTTAATGCGTGGTAAACACGTTTCTAGGGATATGAACGAGTTAGTAAACGAAGCAAAAATACTTGCAGCTAACGGTACTAAAGAACTAATTCTTATTGCACAAGACCTTACCTACTACGGTTTAGATTTATACGGAAAAAGAAACTTAGATGAACTTTTACGTCGCTTATCAGATGTAAAAGGCATTGAGTGGATCAGATTACAATACGCCTACCCTTCTGGTTTTCCAATGGAAATTTTGGATGCCATGAATGAGCGTGAGAACATTTGCAAATATCTGGATATGCCATTACAGCATATCACCGACAACATGTTAAAGTCAATGCGTCGTGGAATTACCAAGCAAAAAACCATTGACATTGTGAACGAAATCAGGGCTAAGGTTCCAAATATCGCCATGCGTACCACTTTAATTTGTGGCTACCCAGGTGAAACCGAACGTGATTTTGAAGAAATGTACCAGTGGGTTGAGCAAACTCGTTTCGACCGTTTGGGTTGCTTCACCTACTCACACGAGGAAAAAACCCATGCTTACGACTTAGTAGATGACGTTCCAGAGGAAGTTAAACAAGAGCGTGTAGATGCCATTATGGAACTGCAACAAGGCATTTCTTTCGAAATTAATCAAGAAAAAGTGGGCAATACCTACAAAGTATTGGTAGATAGAAAAGAAGGCGATTTCTTTATTGGCCGTACCGAATTTGACTCTCCAGAAGTGGATAACGAAGTATTAATTGACGCCAATTCAGGATACGCTGCTATTGGAAGCTTTGTAAACGTTAAAGTAGATAGAGCTGAAGATTTCGACTTGTACGGACAGATTGTAAAATAGGTTATATTTGCCTATATGGCAGACAAAAATCTTTACATCATTGCAGGTTGTAATGGCGCTGGTAAAACTACCGCCTCATTTACTATTCTACCTGAAATTATTCTATGTAAGGAATTTGTAAATGCTGATGAAATAGCAAAAGGGCTCTCCCCTTTTCAACCGGAAAAAGTAGCATTTGAAGCGGGTAGAATTATGCTAAACCGCATTAATGACCTATTAAAAAACAATGAAAGCTTTGCTTTTGAAACTACACTATCTACTAAGAGTTACAAAAACAAAGTACTAGAGGCTAAACAAAATGGTTATACCGTGACTCTAGTTTTCTTTTGGTTACAAAGCATAGAGCTTGCGAAAGAAAGGGTTAAAACGAGGGTAACGGAAGGTGGGCACAATATTCCTGCTGATATCATTGAAAGAAGATATATAAAAGGCATCAAAAATTTATTCGATATTTACTTACCTATCGTAGATGACGCCCTCATCTTTGATAATTCAGAAGGTAAACATCAATTAATTGCCCAAAAAACTGTTACAGAAAATATCGAAATTATTAACGAAATTGGCTTTAATAAATTGAAGGATTATGGCAACGAAAGCTGAAAAACAAAAGGAACTACATAACAAAATTCTTCTCGGTCTTGAAAAGGTTTATGAAAAACTGATTGAGTTTAAAAAACAGAAAAATTCGGACTTGGTAATACTTAAAGATGGTAAAATTGTAAAAATTAAGCCTTAGTAAATCCAAAACATATTACGGAAAGGTCGAGATGTAGCATCTCGACTTTTTCATTTAAGGCCATTTTTGACGTAGCTATATAAAACTTATTCTTAGACCCCGTACCTACAGGGTCTTTTATTAATCTCCATGTAAAATAATTCCATCAGCTACACTTGTTTCAAAATTTAATTTAATTTCGAAATGTGAAGGCTAAATACATTTCTTATCAGGACACCCACTCCTTTTCGAACTTAGTTTTAGACTATGTGAATGATGTGGAGTTCCTAAAATCTTTCTACAGTTACAGACCAGATATGGATGGACTGAAAAAAGCTATCGACAATCATCAGTATATTGGTGATAGAAAGATTTTAGTCCAAGTGCTGCAGCAACAGTATCAGCAAATTAAGGTCAACAAAGCAGTTAGCCATAATATCGAATTACTACTCAACAAAGATACTTACACCGTTACTACTGGCCACCAGCTGAACCTATTTACAGGCCCACTTTATTTCATCTATAAAATTGTAACTACCATTAACCTGGCGTTGGAACTTAAAATTGCTAACCCAGAAAAGAACTTTGTTCCTGTTTATTGGATGGCGACAGAAGATCATGATTTTGAAGAAATCAATCATGTAAACGTAGATGAAAAAAACATCAGCTGGATACAACAAACCAATGGCGCTACTGGACGACTAAATACCAAAACCGTGGCAGCGGCTGTTCAAGCTTACAAAGGTTATTTGGGGATCAGTAAAAACGGAAAGAAACTAGCCAAACTAGTAGAGCAGGCCTATCTGGAAAATGATAACTTGGCAGATGCAACCAGAGTATTGGTCAACAGCCTGTTTGAACAATATGGCTTAGTAATCATAAATGCAGATGATGCGCAACTAAAAGCACAATTTGCAACCATTATCCAGCAAGACATCACCCAACAAAACAGTGCCAAACTTACGGAAGAAACCAGTCAGCTATTAGAAAAGCAAGGCTATAAAACCCAAGTTAACGGTAGAGACATCAACTTCTTTTACCTAAAAGATGATTTAAGAGAACGTATCATCAAAGAAGGTGAGACTTATGTGGTGAACCATACCGAGATTAAATTTAGCGAAACGGAGATCATTGATGAGATTAACCAGCACCCAGAAAGGTTTAGCCCCAATGTAATCATGAGGCCCCTCTATCAAGAAGTGATCCTGCCTAACATTGCCTATATTGGTGGTGGTGCAGAGGTTTCTTATTGGATGCAATTGAAAGCCAATTTTGATTTTTATAAGGTGAATTTCCCAGTGCTTTTATTGAGGAATTCGGCTTTGGTAGTAGATCAAAGAAGTTTCGACAACCTCAACAAACTCGGCTTTAATTTCGAAGATCTTTTCCTCTCTACTCAAGCGCTACAAGAAAAATGGATCAAGGCCAATAGCAATGCCAACATGAGCTTAAATGATGAAAAAGCTAATGTGATAGCGGTATTTGATAAAATTAAGCTAAACGCCTTTAAAATTGATAAGACTTTAGAAGTATCAGCAGACGCAGTACTTGCCAAAACAGAAAAGTTATTGGATAAGCTAGAAAAGAAATTTTTCAAGGCCGAAAAAAGAAATCACGAGGTATCTATCACTCAAATTGACAACTTCAAGAAACGACTGTTCCCTAACGGCACCTTACAAGAGCGGGTATTTAACCTTGCTCCTATGTATGTGAATTACGGAGACGATTTTATTGCCACTTTAATTGAAAATTTTGATCCTTTAGGCGGAGATTTCACTTTGATCTTACCTTGATTAGAAAAAGGAATAAAGAACAAAGAATAAGGATAACGTCGCCTAAAACATTCCAACTTTACAACAATTTAACCTTACAACAATTTAACAATGTTCCTCACTTTCACCGAAGAAAAATTACGAACCTTCACCTTTGCTGTCTTTAAAAAAATGGGCTGTTCTGACGAGCACGCCAATTTAGCGACCGATGTTTTGGTACGTTCTGATTTAAGGGGAATAGATTCGCACGGTGTAGCCAGATTAAGCGGTTATTATCGCCTCTGGGAGAAGAATAGGATCAATGCTACCCCAGACATCAAGATTGTGCACGAAACACCAACTACCGCCACCGTAGACGGTGATGCAGGTTTAGGATTAGTGGTTGCACCATTTGCCATGAAGGTAGCCATAGAAAAAGCAGAAAAATATGGTAGTGGATGGGTTTCGGTAAAAAATTCTAACCATTTCGGCATTGCTGGCTATCATGCGTTAATGGCGGTAGAAAAAGACATGATTGGCATTAGCATGACCAACGCCAGTCCGTTAGTAGCCCCTACCTATGCCAACGAACGTTTACTAGGCACTAACCCTATGTGTTATGCTTTTCCAGCAGGTAAATATCCAGCAGTAGTGGTAGATATGGCAACTGCCGCCGCGGCTAATGGAAAATTGGAAATTGCCCAACGTGCCAACAACAATATCCCAGATGGGTGGGTACAGGATAAGGATGGACATCAATCCATTAATCCGAATGAATTAAAAGCAGGTGGTTCTTTACTTCCCTTAGGTAGTGATAAAGATCACGGTAGCCATAAAGGCTACGGTTTGGGTGCTACGGTTGATATTCTTTCGGCAGTATTATCAGGAGCCAATTATGGTCCTTGGGTTCCGCCGTTTGTGGCTTTCTTAGAACCCGATCCTAATCCAGTAGGTGAAGGAATTGGACATTTCCTAGGCGCTATGCGTGTAGATGGCTTCCGTCCTGCGCAAGACTTCAAGGATCATTTAGACAATTGGATTGAGCGCTTTAAAAGTGCTAAAACCATTGACGAAAACAAAAAGGTCATCATACCAGGCGAACCAGAATATCAATTCGAGAACGAGCGCAAAATTGCAGGCATTCCTTTAATTGACGTAGTGGTAAATGACTTGAATGCTTTAGCAGAAAAAATAGGCGTAGAAAAGCTCTAAAAGCTGAGATCGATCATAGTCTTTTTACATTGACCTTGTTTACTAAACCTGATGGTAGCGGATATACTTTTTGTTTGTCACGCTGAGCTTCCCGAATAATCGACAAGCTCAGGATGACAACTATGAATGGCAATGACGACCACAAAAAGATAACAGCGTACAGCAGGGCTATTACAGCCAATGAAATACTGGCTTTGCTTTTCAAATTAATTTAAAGTCCAATGAGTTGTCTAAAGAAATCTTAACCCTATTTCTTCACTTTAAACAACTTGAAGCTTTCTTTATAAGTAAGGAAAAACGAGTGATTAAACTGCAACTGCTTTTCTGATCGATCTAAATCAAAATGTGGCTCGAAACGTACATCAAGGTATAGGTTTGGAAGTAATTCTTTTTGATAGATATACCTCAACATCAAAATATTTCGATGGTTTTGCGTATAACCTGCATCATTCATGGTTTCAGATACGGATTGGTACAAAGGCATTCCCTTAATGCTGATGAACTTATTTCCTTTCCAGTAAGACGCTACTAAATTACCCCAACGCGTATCAATCCCCGCATTTAACCATAAGCCAAAACCACCTTGATAAGCCCTTACTTTGGTAGGCGAAAAATCCTTATAGGCGGCTACATAGTTCTGCGTATATACCTGCTTCACATGGTAACCGATATTTTTGCTTAACGTAAATCCAGTAGCACCATTGAATAATGTAGTGATAGGAATTTCTTTTAAAACATCTATTTGTCCACCAGCGTGGTAAAATAATGATTGTGCAGGAATGGTCAGTTTCCAATCCTCGTTTTTGATCAAAGCAATTTCGGTAGTAAAACCGCCAACAATTTGCTCTTTTGCGGCGTCGCCTCTATAAATCATCTTTTGCCAAGCAATCCAAGCATCTAAGCTAAATTTTTCCTTGTCTATCAATAACTGTGTACCGTATTCAATAGGCGTGGTAATTTTGCGTTCAAAGTCATATAACGGCTCAATGTAATTATGTTGAATGTTTCCCTCCAAACTACCGAAAACTAAGGTTAAATCTTTTTTACTATACTTGACACTGAACAAAGGCTTCGCATCAACCAAGCCTCTTTCGTTTCCGAAATCTTTTCTTAAATAAGCTCCAGCGGTAATGGCTAAATTAGGGTGTGCATAGTACACCAATTGTGGCTCCAGCTGCGTACCATAAAGCGTATAGCCGTCATGAAATTTATTCGAATATTCGTAATTTCTAACATAGTTGAAGTTATAGAAATTAAGATGCAGCTCATTAGTCAAGCTATCTGCTGGACGGATACGATTGTAAAGATAGTTGTTGTTCAGTTGGGCTTGTACCGTGATCGCTAGTATAGCAATTAAAGCGGCAAGTATGTATTTCTTCATTTAATAATCATTGTTTGTTATTTCGTCATTTCGATCGCAGAGAGAAATCTATTTGGCTGATTAAACAAACTCTATAGATTTCTCCTCCTTCGTCGTCGAAATGACGGACAGGAAAAGCGAAATGACGAAAGATTATTCTCCCTTTTTCTCTCGAGATTTCTTGTAAAGTTTAACGGCAATCATGATCAAGAGCGCAACACCCATTATTCCAATTAAACCGTAAACCCAATCTAATGCACTTTTAAGGATCACCACAAATACAATCGCAATCATAAAAATAGTCGCCAGCTCACGCCATAAACGCAATTGAAAGCTACTCCAACGGTAACGGTCGTTTCTTAAACCAACGATAATCCTACCACAAATAAAATGATAAACAAGCAAGCCTGCTACAAACGCCAGCTTTACCCACATCCAGTCCATTTGCAATAAACCACTATTGATATGAAGCATGCATAGGCCAGCCACTAAGGCTATCAGCATGGCGGGTTGACAAATGATTTTCCAAAGCGTAGACTCCATTTTGGTAAATTGTTTCTTGAGCACACTTTTTTCTGGCTCTTCCTTATCATTCGCTTCTGTATGATAAATAAACAAACTGAGTAGATAGAATAGTCCTGCCATCCAGCTGATCACAAATACGATGTGTACTGCCTTGAAATATTGATAATATTCTGCCATAAAAAATCCCCATTCGGGGATTAAAGTTATTAATACTTAAACTCTTTCACTACTTCGATCGCATATTTTACATTATCGAAAGGAATATCTGGCATAATGCCATGGCCTAGGTTAAAAATGAAACCATTCTCGCCACGCATGCGCTCAAACAATTTATGTATTTGTGCTTTGATTACTGGCTTATCTGCATATAAAATATGAGGATCTAAATTACCTTGTACGGCAATACCAGCAGGCAATGCTTTTTTAATATTCAACAAATCAGCATTCCAGTCAATTGAAACCACATCTGGTTTAGACTCTGCCATAATAGGCGCAAATACCGAACTTCCTTTACAGAAAGAAATTACGGGAATATTTGTTCTGTTTAAGCCGGCAATAATCTGTGCGTTGTATTGGTGCGAAAACTCTTGGTAATCGTTCCATGATAAAGCCAATGCCCAGCTATCAAATAATTGAAGTGCATTTACGCCAGCCTCAATCTGTAAGTTCAGATAATCAACGGTTACTTTTGCAATTTTAGCCAAAAGCCTATGCGCCAATTCTGGGTGGTTATGGATCAACAATTTGGTTAATTTAAAATCTTTAGAAGAACCACCTTCCACCAAATAACTCATTACCGTAAAAGGAGCACCCGCAAAACCAATGAGTGGAATGCTGCCATTTAAACGTTGTTGTATTACTTTAATCGCATCAGCAACATATTGCAGTTTATCTAAGCAATCTGTAGCCAAAGCATCAATATCTGCTTCTGTACGTACTGGATTGGCAAACTTAGGACCAACACCTTGGGTAAAGCTCAAATCGCCACCCATGGCTTCGCCAGTTACCAAAATATCAGAGAACAAAATCGCTGCATCAATTCCCAACAAATCCACTGGCAACATGGTTACATCGGCAGCAATTTCTGGGGTTTTGCACATCTCTAAAAAAGAGTATTTGTTTTTGATTTCCCAGTATTGTGGCATAAAACGGCCTGCCTGCCTCATCATCCACACCGGTGGTCGTTCAGTTTGTTTTGAAAATGCTGCGTCTAAAAATAAATTGTTCTCCATGTTTTTTAATTTGCCAGTTTCTTGGCCTCTTTCTCAATATTTGTAATAATTTCTATAGCTTTTGATGATGTAGCCAGCTCTTTCGCCTTTTCAAGGTAAGCCAAAGCCCTCTCTCCATCCTTTTTTCGGAGCGCTAAGTTAGCCAAATGAATTAAAACATAAGCCTTATCATTTTTACCTCCCAAAGGGAAACGGCTAGCCACTTGAAAGTGAAACTCTGCTTGATCAAAATCTTCACGTTTCAAGGCAATGTTGGCACGCATAAACTCGTAAAAACCTCTTCTGCCTTTAGCTAAACGATCAGGATTGTCTACTTCGTTCAATACTTTCTCTGCCCTATCGTAATCCGAATTTTTGAAATGTTTAGATGCCAACAGCACCGAGCTGTGCTTAAAGTGACTCCACAGTATAAAACAGAAAAGCAGGCCCGATATTGCGGCCAGCTGATACTGTTGATAATTGATACTTACCAATGCCGAGAGCACAAAAATGGCCATCAGCACATACCTACCCAGTTTATTATACATTAGTGGATATCCGTAAATTTATAGCCCACTCCTCTAATCGAATGGAAATACATTGGATTTTTTTGATCTGGTTCAAAATACTTACGGAAAGTAAGGATAAAGTTATCGATAGTCCTTGTTGAAGGATATACGTCGTAGTTCCAAACTGTTTCCAAAATTTGTTCACGGGAAACGGCTTCGTTCTTGCGCTCGATCAAAAGTTTCAATAACATGGTTTCCTTTTTGGTTAAAGGAACCACTGTACCGTCATCTTGTTTTAATTCGAAAGAGTTAAAATAAATGGTTTTATCACCAATTTTGTAAGAGTTAAGCTCTTTTAAATCGTCTGATTTCAAGCTACGTTTTACTAAAATACCTACACGTAAAATCAGTTCTTCCAAGTTAAAAGGTTTCACCAAATAATCGTCAGCTCCCTTTTTAAGCCCCATTACCCTGTCTTCGCTAGTATTTTTAGCGGTTAAGAAAAGAATTGGCACTTCAGTATTTTCTAGACGGATAGTTTCACAAACCTGAAAACCGTCCATTTCTGGCAGCATCACGTCTAAAACAACCAAGTTAAAGCGTTCTTCCTTAAATACTTTTAATGCAGTTTTGCCGTCTTTAACAGCGTGAACTTTATAACCTTCAAGTTCGAGGTTTAATTTGATGGCATCCAACAAGTGATCTTCGTCTTCAACCAGTAGTACTCTTAATTTTTGTGACATATTAGTTAAATGTTACTTCAAAAATTGCACCGTGAGGTACGTTATCTTTAACGCTGATGTCAGCGTCGTGGTTTTGTAATACTTCCTTAACAATAAATAAGCCAAGTCCTGTACCTTTACTTTTGCGCACATTTTCGTCGCCCACACGGTAAAATTTATCGAAAATATGCATCTTTTCGCTGTCTGGAATGCCCAATCCCTTATCTGAAACCACTAATTTCGGCTTTCCGTCATTTTGGCACAGTTTAACTGTAATTTCGGCACAAGGGCCTGAATATTTTACTGCATTTTCTACTAAGTTGTTCACTACAGACGATAAGGCAAATTGATCGCCTTCTATCACCACGTTATCTTCTATGTCGGTAGAAATAATTTGCTCACAACCACATGAATGCACTTGCAGCCTATCTGTAATTCTGGTCACCAAATCCGAAAAATCAAACTTCTCTTTTGGAAAAGAATAGGTCTTGCTCTCAATTTTAGTGGCCAACAACATGTTCTCCACCAAATCATCCAAACGTTCTACATCCTTCAGCGAGTTTTTGATCAACACGGTACGTTGTTCTTTATCCAATTCTCTACGCACAATGGTTTGCAACGAAAGCTTAATGGCAGCCAATGGCGACTTTAGTTCGTGGGTCACCGAAAGCAGGAAATTCTGTTGGTTCTCATGTAATTTGTCTTCCTTTTTGATGGAAGCATGGATAAAATAAGCCCCAATCCCCAGTAAAAACAGGAAAACAGCACCTTCGCCCATAATCATTGGCATACGGCTAGGGTCAATCTTCACCACCAGCATACCCCAACTGATGAGCTGACCTAAGGCGTAGAACAACAAAATGTAAAATATGATAATGGATTTTTTCATACCTATAATCCCGTAACTCGGGACTTAAATTTAATTATTATTATTTGAAAAGCAGTTTCTGCTCATTTTTAAACCTCATAAGTTTTCTTTGCCCAAGCTAATAAACCTATGAGGTTTTTCACTTTGACTATCGTTAGTGGGCAAACCTCGCAGGTTTAAAAACCTACGAAGTTTCTTGGTCACGGGATTTAGTTAACAACCCCTCTCTGTCCTTTGGACATCTCTCCCCTAAAAAGGGAGAGAATAGCTGCGATGATCGTCATTGCAAGCTTTGCGAAACAATTCCTTCTCGATTTACGTCATTTCCAACTTGATTGGAAATCCTAATACCAAATGCTTTAAGATTGCTTTCCCGAAAAGTCGGGACAAGCTGTGTCTCGTAATGACGACCGATGAAAATTCAATCCTTACTCTTTGCTCCTTTATCCTTGCTCCAATTATTTCTCAAAAACAATATCCAAAGCTTCAAAAATCGCCTTTTTAGCTTTTTCCAATTCTACTTCGGTATGTGCAGCACTTACAAAACCAACTTCGTAACCTGATGGGCCAAAATAAATACCACGGTTCAACAACTCACGGTGCATGATTTTGAATTTCTCCATGCTTGTTGGATCAATATCCTCGGCAGTTTTAATGTCCTTGTCTGTAAAAGCGAACCAGAAAATTGAACCTACCGTAAATATTTTAAGCTCGTAACCTTTATCAGTAATGTATGTTTTCAAATCATTTACAAAAGCCTGTGCTTTGGCGTTCAGCTCTTCATAAAAATTAGGCTGGCTCAATATGTTCAATGCCGCAATACCCGCCGCCATAGCTACAGGGTTACCCGAAAGTGTACCTGCTTGATAAACGCCACCATCAGGTGAAATATGTGCCATAATTTCGTTTGAAGCACCGTACATACCTACTGGCAAACCACCACCGATGATTTTTCCATAGGTTACGATATCAGGAGTGATGCCATAATAAGCCGCAGCACCTTCAAAACCAACCCTAAAGCCAGTAATTACTTCATCAAAAATCAACAAAGCACCATTAGCCGTACAAGTTTCACTTAAAAATTCTACATAATCTTTATCTTGAAGCAACAAGCCATTATTTGCAGGGATCCCCTCAATAATTACCGCCGCTACATCCTCTTTAAATTGAGCAAAAGCTTCGGTTACTGCCTGCTTGTCATTTAAACCAATCACAATGGTTTCATCAGCAAAGGCCTTTGGTACGCCAGCCGAAGAAGTTTCTCCGAAAGTCACCAAACCCGAACCTGCTTTCACCAAAAGCGAATCGCTATGACCATGGTAACAACCTTCAAACTTGATGATTTTGTTTCTGCCAGTATAACCTCTAGCCAAACGAATAGCCGACATTACGGCCTCTGTTCCCGAACTTGTAAAACGGATTTTCTCTACAAAGCGATTGTTTTTGATAATCAATTCAGCCAATTCATTTTCCAAAGCCGTTGGTGCACCGAAGCTCATGCCGTTTTGCATTACCTCAGTTACTTTCTCCCTGATCTTGGCATTGTTATGCCCTAAAATCAAAGGTCCCCAACTGGCACAAAAATCTATAAACTGGTTACCATCTGCATCCCAAATGTAAGGGCCATCGCCTTTTTGGATAAACAAAGGGGTACCATAAACTGATTTAAAAGCTCTTACTGGCGAGTTTACCCCACCTGGAAAATAAGTTTTCGATTTCTCGTATAGTTCTGCCGATTTGGCTCTTGATATGTCTTGCATTTGTCTTAGGGTTTAGGGATTAGGGTTTAGGGATTAGGGTTTTAAGCGCAAAAGAAACCTTACGCCTTAAGCCTATTACCTTATACCTCTAAAGCCATTTATTCTCTACAATATCTCTAATGTGGTGGTTGTGGTGACACTTGTACATCGTCACCCTTACCACTTTATTTTATACCTGTTTATCAAAGTTTTTTTTTGATTTTTTTCACCTGGCTGCCGATAGACAAGCACTTCCTTTAACTTTAAAAATTCATCGTATTTAAATTCATGTTCTATATATGAGTCCACTCGCTTTATTATTTGTGGCACTATACAAGCTGTTAGTGAAACATAATTTCCATTTCTGTCCGTAGTAAGAAACCTATTAAGGTTAGGCATTGCTCTTGGTTGGCAATCCCCACTACAACAAATATCGATAGTCCTATTTAACAAGGGATCTTTGCTGATTGGAAGGTTAAATTCAATAATATTCAAATGGTTAATTAAATTAACATTATTGATAATCGCATTTTCTCCAGTTTTAAACCTAGTGTTTACTTTCTTATTTCCATGCCTATCGGAAACTTCAACAGTTGCATACTTAGCTTCGACACTTTCTGACGTATCTTTTATAAGGACTAAACCTCTATAAATTATGGTATCATTAGCCTTAAATGTTAACATTTTTTGTCCTAAATAATTAAAAATCAACTTCCCATCTCCTCTATATGGCAGACGAAAGTTAACTAACACAGCAGATAGATTATTCTTTTCTAACCTATTTTTATTTTGAACAGAAGCTAAACCTAAGGAATTAAGTTCCACTTTTACGGTATCCTCTTTATCAATACCAATATACGTCTCATCAATGGTCTTAATTGTTTGTGCACTCAGCTGAGAAAAAGCTGAAAGCACAAAAAGCAATAGGATTAATTTGATTAACAAATTCATTTCAGCTCGTTATCAGTCAAAATTTTCACATCCATTTATTCTCTACAATATCTCTAATGTGGTAGGTGGTGATGATACTTGCTCCTGCACGGGCAAAGGCATACATCGTTTCCATCACTACTTTTTGTTCATCTATCCAGCCTTTTTCTGCAGCGGCCTTAATCATCGAGTATTCACCCGAAACGTTATAAACCGCAATAGGCAATTTGGTATTTTGTTTAAGTTTGGCAATGACATCCAAATAAGCCAAACCTGGTTTCACCATCAGTACATCGGCACCTTCGGCTTCATCTAACAAAGCTTCTCTTAGCGCTTCGGCTGGATTACGGAAATCCATTTGGTAAGCTTTCCTATCCCCTTTATTTGGAGCACAATCTGCAGCTTCCCTAAAAGGACCATAATAAGCTGAAGCAAACTTGGTGGCATGGCTCATCACGGCTACATTTTCAAAACCAGCACCATCTAATTTCTCACGAATGGCTGCCACTCTACCGTCCATCATATCAGAAGGGGCAAGCATATCTGCTCCAGCCTCCGAATGATTTAAGGCCATTTTTGCAATTAATTCTACCGTAGCATCATTGTGAACATAATCGTTGTGCATTATGCCACAGTGACCATGATTGGTGTAAGAGCACACACAAACATCGGTAACGATATACAAATCATCACCAAACTGCCTTTTAAGCTCCCTTACGGTTACTGGCACTAAAGAATTGGTATCGTAAGCAGATTTTGCATCTTCACTTTTTTCATCACCTACACCAAACAACATGATTTTGTTAACGCCTAGGTTGAGGCCTTTCTCTACATCTTTCAATAAAGTATCGGTAGAAAAATGGCTAATGCCTGGCATGGCATCTATGGGATGGGTTACGTTATTTCCTGGAACTACGAAATAAGGATAAACAAACATGTCTTTCGACAGCTTGGTTTCGGCCACCATTTCTCTTACAATGGGATTTTTCCTTAGCCTACGTGGTCTGTGCATATTAGAGATATTAGTATTTTTTCACAAACCTCGCAGGTTTTTAAAACCTACGAGGTCTTGAGATTATTCAGCTACAAAAATGCAAAGACAGAAACATTATATTCTTATGTTTCTGTCATTTGTAAAGTCTTTACGTTAGTTTAACATTCTTTAGAGTCATACTCTTAGAGATTCCTTCCCGAATAATCGGGACACGCCCTACCGTCGGGATGACAAAAAAGGACAAAACTTGCTTTGAAAAGGCTAAAGAGGCCTATTTCACCTCAATACCAAAAACAGCTTCGGCTAAGCCAATTTCATCTGGAGAGTAAGGCAGTGCATATTTCACTCCCATTTCATCGAATTTTTTACCTGTAGAGTTCCCAATGGCAATCACTTTTTGCTCTGGTTCTAAAAGGTTTTCAACGAAATAAGCATCCACATTACTTGGACTGGTGAAAATCAACACCTCTGCTGATGAACCATCCACGTTTTCTTCCATTACCGTTTCGTAAATAGGCAAGTCTACCACTTTGGTTTCGGGCGTTAAAAACTTTTGCATGGTTAACAATGAATCTTGTGCACGAGGAAAAACTACGGTTTGTCCATCTGCTATGGTAGCAAAATCTTGTGCTACCTCTTCAATTTCTCCACCTTCACCAACAAAATCAGCCAAGTGACCAAATTTGCGCAATGAATCTTCCGAGCCACGGCCTACTACCCCAAATTTTACTTTTTTAGGCAATACAGGGTTTAATTTAAAGAAATATTCTACACCGTTTCTACTGCTAAAAAATACCCAGTCGGCATTTTTAAGGAAGAAATCGTCTAATACATTTACAATGGGGAAAGTACGGATCAATGAACGACCGTCTATTTCGATGTTTTGTTTTTCTAATGCTTTGCGGAAATAGCTGTTCTCGCCCACTTCTCTCGAAATGAAAACCTTTGCAGGCATCTTTCTATCCTTCGCATATTTTGCCACAATTTGCTCTGCTAAGCCTTCAGTTGAAGCGGCTCTCAAAAACAATCGATCTGGAAAGTCTTCGTCGGTCTCCGCTTTAGAGGTCCACACTTCAAACTCCCCATCTTCTTTTCTACAGAAACAGCCTAAGGGCATGTGGCAACCACCTTCAAAAAGGTTGAGTACTTTACGTTCTACAGCAATTTCTTCTACCGTTGCGGCATCATTTATTTTTTGAAGCTCATTGAAAAGCTCTGTATCATTTTCTCTGATTTGAATGGCCAAAGCGCCTTGAGCAGGTGCTGGAACAATCTCCGTGGGGTCGATGACTTCTACATGAAATTCGCTCAAATCTAACTGTAAACGGTTTACACCAGCCCTTGCCAACACAATTGCATCGTAATCTTCATCACGTAATTTTTGGATACGGGTGGGAACGTTACCTCGCAAATCCTCGATATTCAAATCGGGCCTTAGCGCTAAAAGTTGTGCCTTACGACGATTGGAAGAGGTACCTACCATTGCGCCTTTCTTCAACGAAAGTTTATGGCTTACATCCACACAATCTTTCAAAATCAGGAGCAACTCTGCTGGATCTTCTCTTTCTGGCACCGCAGCAATAATTAACCCTGGAGGATTAGTCGTTGGTAAATCTTTATGCGAGTGAACAGCAATATCAATAGTGCCATTCATGAGCTCTTCTTCTAATTCCTTGGTAAAAAAGCCCTTACCTTCCAGCTTGTCTAGCCTTAGATTGAGGATTTTATCGCCCTGCGTTTTAATGATTTTCAGTTCTGCCTCAATGCCAATACTGGCTAACCTGTCCTTGGTGTAATTGGCTTGCCAAAGAGCCAAATCACTACCGCGTGTTCCGATAATTACTTTCTTCACTTTGTATTAAGATTTTGCGCTAAAATAAGAAATTTGATGTATTGTTTGGTTGATATACTGTTGAAAGGTTGGAATGTTGTAAAGTTAACCATTGGTTGGTCAACAAAATTTACAACATAAGGCGGACTGGTTAACTATTTTTAACCAGAATTTCTTTAGCCATTACCATAGGTACGCTAATGTATTTTTTTTCCATGTAGCTAATCACCTGCTCTAAAATGGCTTTTGCTTCATCATCAAGAGTGCTTATTTCCTCAGCAAATACGGTATTCACTGCCTTTTCTTTAATCTCTTTGATTTTCTTTGGAACTTCGCTCATGGCCAATTCAACACGACGTTGACGCAACACGGCTTCAAATTCTCTGATATTTTCTTCAATGATGTGCTCTGCATTTACCAACTCGTCATAACGTTCTTGGATATTTTTACGAGCAACTTCTTTTAGGGATTCAACTTCGATGTAATGGATCGGAAAGTTTTCGCGTACTTCTAAAGCAGTATCATTTGGCACGGCTAAGTCTACAATCACTTTTTTCCCAGTTTCGCCATTCAGCAAACTGTTATAAATTTCGGTAGTGATAATCGGTTCTGTGGCACCTGTACAGGTAATAATTACATCAAAACCTTCTTTATAATTTGCCAGTTCGGTAAGTGGATAGGCTTTACCATTCAACTCATTGGCCAAAGATTCTGCCTTTTCTATAGTTCTGTTGAATACTGAAAAATTAGAGTATTTATGTTTTTTAAGATATTGGGCAATGTTATTATTGGTTTCGCCTGCGCCAATGATCAACAAGCGGGAATTGCCACACATATTGAGTTCACGAAGTTTTCTATAAGCTAGAGAAACTACTGAAACTGGGTTTCTTGAAATGTTGGTGTGTGTATAAACCTCTTTGGCAGTTTTCACTACTCGGTTCATGATCATGCGCATGTAGTCGCCCGTGAAACCCGCTTTTTGGCAAGCATCGTAAGCTTTACGCACTTGTGCTAAAATTTCCTTTTCGCCAACTACCAAACTTTCCAATGAACACGAAGTACGCAGTAAGTGGTTAAATGCTTCTTCTTTTTCGTAAGTAGAAACATTTTTGATGAAATTTT
>NZ_JAELTX010000814.1 GCF_016429065.1 Pedobacter sp. ASV17 | reverse complement strand
CTGTCGCACATGATTAAACTCGTTCAAGCGAGGACTCTGCATCTACAGCGTGTCGTTCATGGCAATCCATTTGGTGGCCAGCTACCCCCAAGCTCGCAGATGTCTTCCATTCTCGACCGACTTGAAGCATTGGAATCACAAACAATTACAAGCAATGTTTTGCCCGAGGAAGATGACGAATCAGAATCTACTAAAGCGAATCAGGAAGCTACGTTGACCAAGGATGTCCGCAATGCTATTCAGCCAGAACTGGATGCGCTGAATCGTGCCGTTCGTCGCTACGAGAAGAAGTCGACAGTTCTCCAATCGCATGTCGAGTCTCGATTTTCAGTCGTGGATGCCCGTCTCGACGATGCGATTGCGCTTGCTGCGGCGGCTGCCAAGAAT
>NZ_JAELTX010000813.1 GCF_016429065.1 Pedobacter sp. ASV17 | reverse complement strand
CCCCCCCCCCCCCCCCCCCCCCCCCCCCCCCCCCCCCCCCCCCCCCCCCCCCCCCCCACACCCCCACCACCGATATCTACCCACCGGCTCAGTCGTCGGCAGCGTCAGCCCCCCCCCCCCCCCCCCCCCTACATACCTACTATAAATCTCTTTTTTATTTTATTTTTCAATCTTTTAAAAAAAAAAAAAAAAACTGGGACTACACTACGCTACGCTCGCTTTTTTCGTTACCACCTGGTCCTGTCTCTTATACACATATCCGAGCCCACGAGACGAATTACAAGATCGCGTATGCCGTCTTCTGCTTGAAAAAGGGTGGGGGGGGGGGGGGGGGGGGGGGGGGGGGGGGGGGGGGGGGGGGGGGGGGGGGGGGGGG
>NZ_JAELTX010000812.1 GCF_016429065.1 Pedobacter sp. ASV17 | reverse complement strand
CCCCCCCCCCCCCCCCCCCCCCCCCCCCCCCCCCCCCCCCCCCCCCCCCCCCCCCCCCCCCCTAATTTCAAGCAGCAGACGGAATACGATATCTTGTAATTCGTCTCGTGGGCTCGGAGATGTGTATAAGAGACAGTCTCGTCGCAATGCGGACAAGAAAAGGGGGCCTCTTTTACGCTTCAGCCCAAGCATCCCATTATACTTCCATGACACGATATACTTTGCGGAGTATGGAGATTGTAATAATATCCCTGTCTCTTATACACATCTGACGCTGCCGACGACTGAGCCGGTGTGTTGATGTCGGTGGTGGGGGGGTGAGTAAAGGGGGGGGGGGGGGGGGGGGGGGGGGGGGGGGGGGGGGGGGGGGGGGGGGGGGGGGGGGGG
>NZ_JAELTX010000811.1 GCF_016429065.1 Pedobacter sp. ASV17 | reverse complement strand
AGCCAGAACACCTGTTCCAACACCGAGAATTCCCAGCATGTTGCCCATACGAGCGGTCGCCTGCGAGGCAAGGCCAGTGAGGGAACCGATACACATGACGGAGCTAATGAGGTATCCAGCCTGGACCAGACCAGCAGCGCCAGTAGAGGCGGCAGCAACAAAACCACCACCGAATAGCGCAGCTGGCACTGCATATAGCCATGGGTACTCAGGCGGATCAGTAGGCCCTGTTCCTCGTTAGACATAAAACAGCATTTGAATGAATGGTGCAAACACTCACTCTTGAACATGTCCAGCATGCGCTTAGTAATTACAAAACCACCGCCCACGTTGACAAATGCCAAAAGCACACTTAGTGCACCAAGAGACTGGGGAATGGTTTCAGGG
>NZ_JAELTX010000810.1 GCF_016429065.1 Pedobacter sp. ASV17 | reverse complement strand
ACCATGCGCTGAGGCGTCTCGCCCATCCACTGGAACAGAGAAAAGTCGCGGAACTTGTCAGAGCGGAAAATCTCGAGCATCTCTAGAGGCTCGTCGCCAATGTTTTCCACAAAGTGGCCCATGTTCTTGGGCACAATGCCGACGTCGCCGGGCACGTAGTTGAAGGTACGAGCATTACCCTCTGAGGCAAAGACGGTGACGCGGGCCTTGCCGCGGATAAAGTACGACCACTCGTCGGCAACTGGGTGCCAGTGCATCTCGCGCAGCGCACCCGGTTCAATGATGACGTGTGCGGCAGAGACGGTCTTGGAGATGGGGAAGTTTGAAGTATCGGTGATGCGGACCTCGCCGCCGCTGGTGCGCTTGGGCTCCTGGTCGAGCATCTTG
>NZ_JAELTX010000809.1 GCF_016429065.1 Pedobacter sp. ASV17 | reverse complement strand
AGGCAGTATCATGAGAGCCAGCTCGTTGGGTAGGCCAGGAAGTAACAGCGCTGTGCTTGAGTCGCGAAGCTCCTGGAGCTTAGGTATCCCCGGCCATCTCCGCAACACGGCCCCGAGGTTGCCGCGGAGCTCCCACGGTGGCCCTGTCGAGAAGAGTCTGCAGAGGCACTCGGCAGAGAGTTGTTGTGGCTCTTTCGTATCATCGGTGGCCATTGAGTCGAATCAGCGGTGGATCATGTGCAGTCGATGAGAAATGGCTGGTAATGCCAGACCGGCACGATACCAATTAACAGATTCGACGCACTTCACGCTCCAAGTGAGGAAGACAGTTTGGGGGCTGCTGCTGGTTCATGCAGCAAACTTACTTCTCCGGTGGATCCACTGTCC
>NZ_JAELTX010000808.1 GCF_016429065.1 Pedobacter sp. ASV17 | reverse complement strand
CTCAGCGCATACGCGAGTTGCGTGAAAACATCCGCCAACAGAGGGATCTCATGTTTGATGGCGATGCAGAGGCCCAGAGATTGTCGGCTCGCTTTAATAAGCTTCCTGGACAGAACCCGCCGAATCGCGTACGAAACTTGTATCCGAACGATATTGGGGTTGTTCGTATCGGTAGGTATGATTGATCTCAGTGTCCAGCTGCAGGCTTATGATACGGTTAAACCGAGATGGGGCGGTGACTATGGTGGTAATCCTGGTTCCTTTGATGAAACAACGACATCGGCCTGTTCTGAGAGAATAACATGCCGCCACCTCTGTCTAATCAAGAGGATATCCGGTCGATAATGCAACAAGGCAACTAGAATGCCGCTGCATTGGGTCTAACCA
>NZ_JAELTX010000807.1 GCF_016429065.1 Pedobacter sp. ASV17 | reverse complement strand
GTACTTAGTGGAGGCAAATGCGGCAACTGATGACGAGTCGTCCAAACTGGACATCAGAACTAGGTACGAACTGAGCACTACTCAGGGTGGCTGTGTGTTCGTTAATGCAGCCACTGTCTAGTGTCGTTTCTATTATACTCGTATTGCTAGATATCACCCCTTCAAGTAAGCCTCTGCACTTGTTCAATTTGAAGATGCCTCTTGAGACACGGTGCAGATGGTCCACAAAATGTCTCTTGGTACTTTTCGTAGACAGGCCGAGTGGTGACGTCGCCTGACTAGCTGCGTCTCCATGTATTCTGTGTAAAAAGTATAAGTAAATATCTCAGATACTAAACAGCCATAAGTTCGTGAAAAGCCTATTAGGGCATACAAAATAGCCTGAAA
>NZ_JAELTX010000084.1 GCF_016429065.1 Pedobacter sp. ASV17 | reverse complement strand
GTAGATTACCAAGAAGATACAAGAGTATTTGAAACTTTTGTTGTAAGAAGTTAATCCTCCAGTTAAATCTTCGTTATACGACCACTTGGTTACAAAATGAGCAAAAATTGCATACGATCCCATAAACACTACCTGTCTGATCATGAAGAAAGGCACGTTTAAGAATACTGCTTTACCTGCAATTAAGCTGTCATAGTGTGGCGAGTTAGGATCAGTTAATCCTTCTGCATGCCAATGGTGGTAAAGGTTATGTGTATATAATCCGAAACCTGTGATGGCAATTAGGATTAAAGCCGCACAAGGCAAGTTTTTTGCCATGGCTTGCGGTACACGTAATATAGATGCTGACCATCCTGCTTGAGCAACAAACTGTATTGCTAAGAAGAACGTTGCAGACATACAAACACATGCAAAGTAATAGCCCATCAACAATAGATTGGCAAAAGTACGCTCATGTGTAATTTCGTCACTGTTAAAGAATAAGCCGTAAGCTATCGTTAAGATACCAATAACAATACCAACAATACTCAGGATTTTTACTTTCCCAGTAAACTCAAATTGTTCACTTAAATTATAATGATGAGTTCCCATTTATATCTGCTTTTCTTATTGTATTTTTTGTAATTGTTGAACATACATCACCACTTTCCATCTTTCTTCTGGGCTAAGTTGTGAAGCATGAGACCCCATTGCATTTAAACCATACATAATGGTATGATAAATTTTTCCAGCTGGCATATCTTTCATTAAGCCACCACGAGATGAGTTTGCATCAGCTCCGTGATAAGCAGGTACACCTGCGATACCTTTATCCAATTTTACGATATGGCCTTGTCCGTCGCCTTTCTCGCCGTGGCAAGGTGAGCAGAAAACAGTATAAAAATGTTTTCCTTCTACCAGGTTCTTTTCTGTTAAAGCTAATGGGTTTACCAATGCTGCAGAAGCCTCATATCCTTCTTTTGTGTTGGGATACTCGTAGCGGATAAAATCAACTGGATTAGTATTTGGAGGCGGCGTTTGTGACGTTGCTCCGTTAGCAAAGTTTTTGTTAGGCTGATCCTGATTGTATGCAATCGGGTCATACATGTTCCTTGCGTATTCTAAACCTGTGCTTTTATTATCTCTACAGGCCGAAAGCATTGCTACAGAAGCTAGTAAGCTAAATGCTCCTAAAACAATCTTATTCTTATTCATAGCTAATATACTTCCTTTCATTATGCTTAACTTCTAAAGCGCCTGCACCTTTTAAAAGTTCATCAATTTTTTCGTGTTCTGTATTTTGTTTGGCATCAATAGCAATGACAAAGCGATCGTCAGTTGCACGTAAGTCCATTACTCTTGGTGCTCTTCCTGGAAACAAATGGGTTGAGGCATAATATGAACCTACTAAACCAAATGCACAGAATAGAATGGTTAACTCAAAAGTAATTGGAATAAAATCCGGTAATGCAAAGTGCGTTTTACCACCAATGTTTACTGGCCAGTCTACTACGGTAGCTAAATAAACTCCGGTAAGCATGGTTATTGTACCTGTAATTCCGAAAAAGAAAGCGGCAATATCTAATCTAGATCTTTTAACTCCCAATTTCGCTTCGATACCGTGAATAGGCATAGGGGTATAAACATCATATATAGAGATGTTGTTTTCCTGCAATTTCTTGATGCCAGTTAGCATCTCATCAGGATCTCCAAAGCTGCCTAAAATATATTTGATATTACTCATTGTTATATTTTTGCGTAATCTTCTTGTTTAACACTATCAAATTTCTCTAAAGATCCAATGTACTCTTGTACATGCTCTTTATCTAAGTTTCCTTCTTTAATCAATTTCATCTTTGATTGCTCACTTGAGCTCTTCAAGATCATTTTAACCTCAGCAATTGCAATTGAAGGTAAAACTCTTAAGAACAATAGGAACAAGGTAAAGAATACACCGATTGAACCAACAAACACACCCACATCTACCCAAGTTGGCGAGAACATCGTCCAGCTTGAAGGAAGGTAATCGCGGTGTAATGAAGTTACGATAATTACGAAACGCTCAAACCACATACCGATGTTTACTACAATAGATAGTACCCAAGTTGCAGCGATGTTGGTACGGATTTTCTTAAACCACAGTAACTGCGGAGAAATTACGTTACAGGTCATCATTAACCAGTATGCCCAAGCAAACGGACCAGCGATACGGTTTTGGAACGCGTATAACTCGTATTGTGAACCTGAATACCAAGCGATGAATAACTCAGTTAAGTAAGCCACACCTACAATCGAACCCGTTAAGATAATGATCTTGTTCATTGATTCGATGTGGAACATGGTGATATAGTTTTCCAAACCTAATACCTTACGTACAACCAATAATAAGGTTAATACCATGGCGAAGCCTGAGAAAATCGCACCAGCAACGAAGTAAGGAGGGAAAATGGTAGTGTGCCATCCCGGAATTACCGAAGTTGCAAAGTCCATAGATACGATGGTGTGTACCGAAAGTACCAGTGGTGTTGAAATACCTGCTAAGATTAATGATACTGCCTCAAAACGTTGCCAAGTTTTTACGCTACCTGACCAACCGAATGAGAAAATTGTATATACTTTTTTACGGATGCCTGTTGCTCTATCTCTAATGGTCGCGATATCTGGTAATAAACCTGTGTACCAGAATAATAATGATACCGAGAAGTAAGTAGAGATCGCAAACATATCCCACACTAGTGGCGAGTTAAAGTTTACCCAAAGTGAACCGAACTGGTTTGGCAAAGGAAGTACCCAATATGCTAACCATGGACGACCCATGTGTGATACTACGTATGTTGCGGCACAAATAACGGCGAAAATTGTCATCGCCTCTGCCGAACGGTTAATGGAGTTACGCCAGTTTTGACGGAAAAGTAATAGTACTGCGGAGATTAGCGTTCCAGCGTGACCAATACCTACCCACCATACGAAACCGGTGATATCCCAAGCCCAACCTACTGTTTTATTTAAACCCCAAGCACCGATACCAAACCAGAAGGTATAGCCTACTGAAACTACCCATAAAGTAGCTCCACATAGCGCAAGGATAAATCCAATCCACCAAGCCTTGTTAGGTTTATTTTCTACCGGAGATAAGATCTCTTCCGTAATCTGGGCATACGTGATGTCCTTTCCGGTAATTAAAGGTTCCCTTAAAATTGATTCGTTATGTCCTGCCATATTCTATATTGCTGTAAGTAATAGCTTACGCATGTACTTCTTTTGTTTCTGAATCTATGTTTCTAATTTTTGTCATGTAACCAATGCCTGGCTCAACGTTGATTTCTTCTAGTACGTAGTAAGTACGCTCGCTACGTAGGGCTTTTGAAACTTCCGAATTTGGATCGTTTTTATCGCCGAAGATAATTGCGTTTGCAGAACAAGCTTCTTGACAAGCCATTTTGATATCGCCATCTTTCAATGCACGTTTCTCAATTTTGGCAGTTAATTTACCCGCTTGGATACGTTGGATACACATCGAACATTTTTCCATTACACCTCTTGAACGAGTAGTAACATCAGGGTTCAATACTAATTGTGTAAACTCGTTGTTCAAGTAGTTATCGAAACGTGAATCGTTCCAGTAGTTAAACCAGTTGAAACGACGTACTTTGTATGGACAGTTGTTTGCACAGTAACGAGTACCAACGCAACGGTTGTAAGCCATGTGGTTTAAACCATCTGAAGAGTGTACTGTTGCCAATACCGGACATACGGTTTCGCAAGGTGCGTGATCGCAATGTTGACATAACATTGGTTGGTGCACTACAGAAACATTCTCTAAGTTATCTAAATGAGAAATTTCTTTTTCTTTAGTAACCGATCCGTGTTGCTCATCGTTAAAGCTATAGTAACGGTCAATACGTAACCAGTGCATTTCACGACGACGACGAACCTCGTCCTTACCTACTACCGGAATATTGTTTTCTACGTTACAAGCAACGATACATGAACCACAACCTGTACAAGCGTTCAAATCGATCGCCATTACCCAGTTGTTACCCAACATTTCGTGCTTATCAGTAGTCCACAAATCGTAAACTTTATGCTTGTGGTGGTTACCTGAACCAGCCGCTGGATCTTTTACGAAATCTTTGAAAGTAGCTTCACGTACAATGTTTCTACCTTCGAAAGAGTAGTGAGTTTGTGTTTGAGCTAACTCTTCCCAAGCACCAGTAGCGGTTAAAGTAGCCGTAGTTGCATACTTCAAAGTACCGTTGGTATAACTTACAAATGGGAAAGCATTTTTACCTACGTTGTTACCTGCTTTACCAACTTTGGTACGTCCGTAACCTAAAGCTACAGAAGCAGTACCCATGGCTTGTCCTGGTTGGAACAATACTGGCAAGTCAACCGTGTAACCGTTTTCGCCTTTGATGCTTACTACATCAAACTCTTTGTAACCTAATTTTTCTGCTTGTCTAGGGTTTAAAGCTAAACTGTTATCCCAAGTTACTTTCGTTACTGGATCAGGCAATTCTTGTAAGAATGCGTTGTTAGCTTGTTTACCATCACGCATTGGAATGCTTTCAAAAATTTGAAGCTCGATATCTTTCTTCAATGCTTTGCTGCTGGCTACGATAGCTGCTGCTACTGCATCTAATGATAAAGTAAAGCCATAGCTTCCTGCTGGTCTAGCCGCATTGATGATCACACCTGTTTGTAAAACATCTTTCCAAGTTTTACCTGCTACTGGCAAGATGTTTTTCTCCCAGTAGTTACGTACGTATTGGTAGTAATCTTGTACTGGAGCATCAGCCCAAGTTAATAAGCTTTGCTCTGCTTGACGAGAGTTGAAAACTGGATTGATGGTAGGTTGAACAATGCTGTAGTAACCTTCATAAGTATTTGCATCACCCCATGCCTCTAAATAGTTAGGCGTAATAGCAACTACATCAGAAAGGTCAGCCGTTTCGTCTTCTCTATCTGAGAAAGAAACTTTCAAACCAACTTTTGCTAAGCCTTCAGTGAAAGCTTTAGTATTAATAGCATCGTAAGCAGGGTTCGAGTTCAAGAAGAACACTGCACCTACTTCACCTTTATTCATTTCGTCAACTAATAATGCAAATTCAGCATCATTACCTTCGTAACGTTTACAAGGATTGTCTAAGTCGATAGTAGTACCGTAGCTACCAATAGCAACGTTAATGGCATTTACTAAAGTTTGAACAGAAACATCGTTAGAACCAGCAACTACTAGTGCCTTACCTTTATTCTGCGTTAATTCTTTAGCGACCAATTTAATTGCTTTATCAGCATTGGCATTGTCTGGCAAACCTGCACCTGGCAAGCTAGCACCTGTAATTGCGTTATATAAAGCAATTAAAGCAGGTCCTTCTTCCGATAATTTCAAAGCAATACGAGTATCAGCGTTAGTACCTGTTAAACTCATACCTGCCTCAAATTGGAAGTGGCGAGACATTTTTTTCTTCTCTAAAGATTTGTAATCTCTGTTAGAAGTATATTGAGCAGTAAATTCTTCGCCGCTGATCCAAGTTCCCAAGAAATCGGCTGCAAAGCTTACAATTAAATCTGCTTTTTCGAAGTTGTATTTTGGCAATACTGCTTTACCAAAGCTGTTTTCGTTAGCCTTGATGATACCTGTATAAGAAACCGGATCGTACTGAACCAATTTAGTAGTAGGATATTTTGCAGTAAACTCGGTAACTACCGCTTTAGCCGAAGGGCTATTTAAAGTGCTGGCAACTACGCGAATTTTCTTACCTGATGCTTGAACTTTGTTCAATTCGCCTTTCACGAATTTATCCAAATCAGCCCAAGTGGTTTCATCCTTTTTCAACAAAGGACTTTTTAGTTTAGATACATCGTACAAGTCCAAAACTGAAGCCTGAGCTTGCGCATCAGTACCACAGTTAAATGCTCCTGCATTAGGGTTGGCCTCAATTTTAATTGGGCGACCTACTACAGTTTTAACCATTACGCTATTTCCTTTGAAACTTGAAACGTAAAAGTTAGGGATGCCTGGAGTTACCTCTTCTGGTCTAACTAAGTAAGGGATTGATTTGTGTACCGGTGCTTTTTGACATGCAGCCAAAGTTACAGCACCTAAACCAAAACCTAATGCCTTCAAGAAGTCACGGCGTGGGGTAACTGTACTTAATCCTGCTTCACTTAAAACATCTTCTATTGGAAGCGGCTCGGCAAATTCGCTTTTGTTGTTTTCAACAAACTCGGGAGTTTTATTCAACTCCTCCAAACCTTTCCAGTATTTCTTGTTGCTTTCCATTTAAGCTATATTACTGTTTATCGAACTTTCTAAAAAAACTCTATTTATTAATAGTGGCACTTACCACACTCTAAACCACCTAACAAAGCTGGGGTAATTTTCTCACCTTTTTTGATCTTCTCGTGAGCAGCAATTACGTTAGCATAAAAAGCATCGTTTTTCTTGCCTGAGATATCAGCATCTTTGTGACAGTTGATACACCATTTCATGGTTAACGGAGAGTATTGGTAAACCTCTTCCATGGTATTCACTGGACCGTGACAAGCGAAACAAACTGGATCAGTTGGTTTCAAACCTGCTTCCTTACGGATAGCTTCCTCACCTACTACTACGTGTTGAGAGTGGTTGAAGTAAGCGAAATCTGGCAAGTTATGTACACGTACCCACTCAATTGGCTTTTCTTTAGTCTTGTCGTAAGTTTGAGTTTCTGGGTTATAGCCCAAAGCGTTATAGATTTTTTGAATCTCTGGAGAAATCAAACCATCTTCAGTTCTTGCCTGTACGTTTTTATGACAGTTCATACAAACGTTCAAAGAAGGAATCGTTGAGTTTTTAGATTTGAATGCACCAGTGTGACAATATTGACAATCAATTTGATTGATACCAGCGTGTAATTCGTGAGAGAACTTGATTGGCTGTGTTGGTTGGTAACCTGTGTGAACACCAGTTTCCCACATACCCATCCAACCGAATGAACCTAATACAATCACTAAACACAATACCGAGAAGAAAACAAATTTCTTGTTTTTGAACAATCCTTTTAAGCCAGTAGCTAGAGAAACATTCTCTTCTTCTACCACTTCAATCCCTTGTTTTTCAAGGATTAAACGCTCAAGCATTTTAACCGCTCTGCCCAATACTACCAAAACAACGATAGAAAGCGCAATGATGGCGATTACACCTGCAATAGAAAGACCCGAAGCTCCTTCGTCTTTAACCGCTCCAGCACCAGCTACAACTTCTTTCTTAGGCTCTCCTACTTTAGCATAAGCAATGATGTTTTTAATTTGATCATCAGTCAAAGTAGGGAAAGCAGTCATCTCTGACGGAGAAAATTTAGCTGCCTCGATTGCCTGCTTATTTCCTGAAGCCCTTAACTCTGCATTGTTTCTGATCCAAGGAATCAAAAAAGACTCTTCTAGTTCATTAACCTTTGGAGTTAGAGCCGGACCAGTCATATCATGGTCTAGAGCGTGACATGATTTACATTTTGATGTAAACAACGTCTTGCCTTCCGCAAGATCTTGCGCTTTCGATACAGTTACAGTCAAAAAAGATAGTGCAGCGAATAATAATGTTGCGTTTCTAAATTTTTTAAGCCTGAATGAGATATTCCTCATAATGAGTATTTTATGCTTTATTTTGAAATAAAAATTTTTATCTAAGTGATGAATGATGATTTACCTCTCAGAAATAATTGGACAAAAGTAATCTTTATTAGGATACCAATGACATATTAATGACAGTGAAATACAATTTATAATCATTCTAAACTATTGCCTTTTTAGCCGCTAGAGCTAAATAAATCAGCGATTTTTTTGGAAATCGCTGATCTAATTTGGGTTGGTTTTACACCCTGATATTTTGATATTAATTATTGTTTTAATATCCAAGCAAATATTAACGGCGCTACAATCGTTGCATCGCTCTCCACAATAAATTTAGGCGTATTAATATCTAGTTTACCCCAGGTAATCTTCTCATTTGGAACTGCTCCCGAATAAGAACCATAAGAAGTAGTAGAATCAGAAATTTGACAGAAATAGCTCCAGAATGGAATGTTCTCCATCTCCATATCTTGATAAAGCATTGGCACTACGCAAATAGGGAAATCACCTGCAATACCACCGCCAATTTGAAAAAAGCCTACGCCTTTACCTTCTGAATTTTTCACATACCAATCAGCCAACCAAGCCATATACTCGATACCGCTTTTCATGGTGGTTGCTTTAAATTGGTTTTTGATCACGTATGAGGCAAAGATGTTACCCATGGTGCTATCTTCCCAGCCTGGAACCACAATTGGCAAGTTTTTCTCCGCAGCAGCCAACATCCAAGAGTTTTTAGGATCAATCTCATAATATTGCTCCAACACTCCGCTTAGCAACATTTTGTACATGTATTCGTGCGGAAAATAGCGTTCGCCTTTATCGTCTGCATCTTTCCAAATGGCATGAATGTGTTTTTGCAAACGACGGAAAGCTTCTTCTTCTGGGATACAGGTATCAGTTACACGGTTATAGTGGTTCTCTAACAAATCCCACTCATCTTGCGGACTTAAATCACGATAATTTGGAACTCTTTTATAGTGTGAATGAGCAACAAGGTTCATGATATCTTCCTCTAGGTTGGCTCCTGTACACGAAATGATAGCAACTTTATCTTGTCTAATCATTTCTGCCAAAGAAATACCCAACTCTGCAGTACTCATCGCTCCAGCAAGGGTAATCATCATTTTACCACCTTCGTCTAAATGCGTTTCGTAACCTTTGGCTGCATCCATCATGGCCGCCGCGTTAAAATGGAGATAATTGGTCTCCATAAATTTCGATATTGGTCCTCTGTTAGTACTCATTTTATATTCATTTTGTTTTCGCCCGCAAAAGTACAAATGATTTATGATTTTATCCCGTATGTATAGGAACGATTTACAATTTGCATGGAAAGTTGCTGAAATGAAGCGGCTTTAAACACATAGAAACATAGCCGCTCAACACATCAACACGATACAACTATGTGTCTATGTGGTTACATTCTAATTTCAACAATTATCTTAAGGTTTACGATTTGACTCAAAATATGGAAAGTAGCGCCGCTCGATTAAACAGTTTTACGGTTAAAACGATTAACCTTTAATACAATCATCAAAATATGTAGCTTTGTTTAAAATCCCTTTGTTTATGAACGCAAACCCTCCTGATTTTAGTAAAACAAACGCAACCGTATTCCCCATTTTATTTGCGCTTAGTTTCTCCCATCTACTTAACGACACCATCCAATCTCTCATTCCAGCAATTTATCCACTGGTTAAAGATTCGTACCACCTTACCTTTTCACAAATCGGACTGATTACCCTAACTTTTCAGCTGGCAGCCTCATTGTTCCAACCGTTCGTGGGTCTTTATACCGATAAAAAACCTCAACCCTACTCGCTAGCTATTGGCATGGGCTTTACTTTAGTGGGCCTCATCACCCTTTCGTTATCGAATAGCTTTTACCTGATTTTATTTTCGGTAGCCTTGGTGGGCACTGGTTCTTCTATCTTTCACCCAGAGGCGTCAAGAATGGCACATGCCGCATCTGGCGGAAAAAAAGGCTTGGCTCAATCTGTTTTTCAATTGGGTGGTAATGCCGGCAGCTCTATAGGTCCTTTGTTAGCCGCTTGGATCATTGTTCCAAAAGGACAGTTCAGTGTCATTTGGTTTTCGGTAATTGCTTTATTGGCCATTATGGTATTAAGCTACGTAGGCAATTGGTACAAAAATTATGTTTTAAATCGTGAAGCGAAAAAAGCCGGTGCAGTTGTAGAAAAACACCATCTTTCAAAATCGAGGGTAATTACTGCCATTGTGATTTTGTTGGTACTTATTTTCTCTAAATATTTCTACATGGCCAGCCTAACCAGCTACTTTACTTTCTATATGATTGATAAGTTCCATGTTTCGGTACAAACGTCGCAAATCTATCTGTTTGTATTTTTATTTTCAGTAGCCGCAGGAACATTGCTTGGCGGTCCTATCGGCGATAAAATCGGCCGTAAGTACGTGATATGGGTGTCTATTTTAGGTGCGGCACCTTTTGCCCTGATGTTGCCACATGCTAACCTGTTTTGGACAGGCATTCTTATTGTTCCTATTGGGATGATTTTGGCTTCTGCTTTCTCCGCGATATTGGTATATGCACAAGAACTCATCCCTGGCAAGGTAGGTTTGGTTGCGGGGCTTTTCTTTGGTTTTGCTTTTGGGATGGGCGGTCTTGGTTCAGCGTTAATTGGAAACCTTGCGGATAAAACAAGCATCAATTATGTATTTTCAATTTGTGCTTACCTGCCATTAATAGGACTGATTACGGCTTTTCTACCTAACATTAGCACGACTAGAAAGGCTAAATAAACAATCATCTTACTTCTACAATAAAGTTCATGAAATTAACGCTGCTGTTGCTAGCCAATTTAGCTTTCTCCTATTCTTTCGCCCAGCGAACGGATACAGTCTGGTATAATAATAAATGGGAGAAAACCGAAGAAATTAAAGCAAGGCATTATTTTAGGACTATTGAAAAAGTAGCCTCAGACCACTACGTTGTGAATGACTTCTACGAAACAAGGGCTAAGCAAATGCTAGGAAACTATTCCTCCATAAACCCAGAAGTTAAACACGGAAAATTCAAATATTGGTTTAGAAATGGAAAGGTGCAGATGGAAGCCACCTATGTGAAAAATGAACCTGTACAAATGAAGCAATTTAATGAACAGGGAGATATTATGACAGAATGGGAGCTCATTGAAGTATCTCGACTTGTAGATGGCAAGCTCACTACTGAGCTTGTTTCTATAGAGAGAGCCCCGAAATTCCCAGGTGGGCAGCAGGCGCTAGAATCTTATCTCTCAAAAAACTTACAACATATTTCTTCTGAAAAAGGAGCTGGAAAAGTATTTGTCAATTTCAAAGTCAAGCCTGATGGATCCATAAGTGAAGTGCAGGCGATAGGAAGCTCTGACCCATTGCTTAGTAGAGAAGCCGAAAAAATGATAAAACGGATGCCAAAATGGGAGCCTGGCATACAAAACGGGAAAGCCATCACCATTTCGCTTTCCCTTCCTATTTTATTTAACTAATGCCGCCATCTATCAAAAAATACAGGGGCAAAAACTAGCGCTAGCCTCATGAAATCATGGGCGCAAAACTATCTAACAATTGGAGTGGCATAAAAATAATTTTCATAAAAATCAGACTGGTACGTATAGTAACTCGGAAGCTTATTTTCGATTAACAAATAAATAGTAGTAGTTGTGCCTGAAGGCACGTTAATGACCGAACTGCCCGTAACAAACCCTATTTTTGGATTGAAAACCATTGGCCCGCCATAACAGGTGTTAATGCCCCCTACACCCAAATGGCTAAAACCGTTCTGCTGAAGCTGGGTAGCACTCGATGACAAATAGGCTCTTTGCCAAAAAGCAGCGTTGTTTGGTCCAGCAGTCATCTCGACAAAAGTAAGGCCAGCACTTACAATCCAATCCCCTTCCGTTAAAGTAATCGTAAAGCCCGTGCTGCGATAAAGCGAGCCAGAACCTGTACCCGTTCCTCCATAATTGGAAACAACCACGGTTGCAGGATTACTTGCCACCCCAACAACATTAGCTGCCATCACAGGGTGGTGTACCCATTTTGCACTCCCATTAATGTCGCTCGTTAATACATAATTAGCACCTTGGGTACCATCCTCTATGCGTATAGCAGGAATAGGAGCAGCAGGAGTGCCCGTGCTTCTCAAGTGCAGCCTGGTACTTGGCGCAAGTATGCCAATCCCCACATTACCATTGGCATCCACTATAAAATCATCATCGGGTTGTGTCCCTGTAGGAGCACCAGTGGTAGCGTTATTCTTCTTAGCGTCAACATGCAATACCCCTTGTGGGTGTTTGGTATTTACCCCTGTTTTTTGGGCCAGGCCATTAAGGTAAAAGCCTATCAGCAATATCGCTACCGAAAAGTATTTTTTCATCGTTTTTCAAGGTATAAGTGATTAGATTTTGATGTTTTTTATTGGTGTCTTTAAATGCGCTGCTTTATTAATTTAAAGGAAAGGCATAAAAGTAATTTTCTGGAGCCAGGGGATTAAACCGATAAGCTCCCACGGCCTGGTTTTCCAACATCAAATAGATCGTATTGTTGGGTAGGTTTCCCGTAACTGTTATTATTGCACGACCTGTAATAAAGCCTTTCCTATCGGTTACCGCATTGGGGATAAAAGCTACCGAGCCTGCTAACACGCCAGCGTAGGAAGTATTAGCCCCTGCTGGGCCCGAATGCGTAAAATTGGTTTGCACTACCGCCCCAGATAATGCGCTTGACAAATATGCGTTTTGCCAAAATGTATTGGAGCCTAAATTATCAAAAACCAAGCCGAGGTTCACCGCCCATTCACCTGGCGGCAACGTTATGCTCAACAAGGAGTACACGGGAATACCTGTACCATCTGGAATTGGATAGACAAAAGGGCTAGTAGGGAAATCTCCTAATTTTGCCGTCTTGCTTGATGGTGGCATGATCCATGTGCCAACCCCATTGGCATCGGAGCTTAATACTTTACCAGCCCCTTGGGTACCATCTACGATGGTAATGGCTGGGCTGGTGGCGCTTTTGAGGTGCAGTTTAACACTTGGCAACAATACTCCTATCCCTACGTTACCATTAGCGTCAATAATAAAATCATCGTCTGGCTGCGTTCCCGTGGGCGTGCCAGTTGCGGTGTTGTTTTTCTTGGCATCAACGTGTAGTGCACCTTTTGGATTTTTGGTGTTTATGCCTGTTTGTTGCGCAAAGCTGCCAAAGCCAAATAGGGTAAACAAAAATGTTAAACAGATATGTTCAGCTTTCATAGGTTTGTTTTTTAGCTGTAAAGATTTTATGAATTAAATAATGACACCTACACATAGGTGCTGTTTAGTTGACCGGCACCGCGTAAAAATAATTTTGCGGACTACTGGTATTATAAGTATAATCAAGCTTTTCAATCAACAAGTAAATGGTTACTGGAGAGGTACCAGTAACGGCTATCAATGAATTGCCCGAAATAAAGCTATTTCCGGTCACGTAGGTTAAAAAACTGCCATACAATACGCCTGCATAAGCAGTGTTATTGCCAGCAGGCCCCAAGTGAGTAAACCCAGTTTGTTGCTTTACGGCAGTATTTGTTGAAAGATAAGCATGAACCCAGCCCATGTTAGAACTCCCGGGACTTTTAAGCGTAATACCAGCGCTTACTACCCATTTGCCCGGTCCAAGAGTAATGTACTGGCCAGCGTAAATAGTTCCAGTGAAAGGTGATGAGGTTGTAATTGATGTAGCAGGTGAGGGAAAAACTCCCTTTACTACGGCTCTTGTTACAGCAGGGGTTGTCCAAGTACCCACACCAGCGGCATTACTTACCAGCAACTTGCCAGCACCTTGGTTACCATCCTCTATGCGTATGGCACCTGGAGGCGTAGCGCCTTTAATGTGCAAACTGGTACTGGGACTTAAAATTCCAATACCTACCTTGCCGTCGTTAGTCACTATAAAATCGTCGTCAGCATCGGCTGGAGCGGGTACGCCTGTTGTAGCGTTGTTTTTCTTAGCATCAACATGTAATGCACCTTGCGGGTTTTTGGTATTCACCCCAGTTTTTTGGGCAAAAAGGCTAGCGCCACAGCTTAATAATAAAGCGGCACAAGAGATAGATAGCTTTCTCATAGGCAGTAAAATTTGTTAGTAGATAAAGTAAAGCTACATTAACGAAGTTGTACTTCCAATTTTTTTCAAAAAAAACACAAAGCCAACCAACTGATTACCAATCAAAAAAAACAAAAACACTATCACAACTAACTAATTTGGTATAATTATTTTATCGTAATTAAGCTAACCTCTTGTTGATTTTAAGCCGAACAGCATTAACAATAAGGCTCGATATGGAGGATACCGGGTTCGAACCAGTAACCCTCCGGATGGAAGATCGGGATGCCATGGACCAGCTGAGATAGAACATTTTCCATCGCTTCAAATGCATTAAAAACAAAAAAGCCTCACCAGTAAAACTGATAAGGCTTGATGTGGAGGATACTGGGTTCGAACCAGTGACCCCCTGCTTGTAAGGCAGGTGCTCTGAACCAGCTGAGCTAATCCTCCAGAGTTTTTATTTAAAATTGTTTACTATCCTGTAAACTTTTGGTGGAGGATACTGGGTTCGAACCAGTGACCCCCTGCTTGTAAGGCAGGTGCTCTGAACCAGCTGAGCTAATCCTCCAGAGTTTTTCCTAATTGAACTAGTTGAGCAAGCCCTCTAATTCCGTTTGGGAATGCAAATATAGCGTTATATTATTTCATTGCAATTCTTTTTTTATTTTTTTTAAGAAAGAACTTCTTCGAGTATTTGATGCGACTTTATTTGCCCAAAAGAAGCTGTGTGCAATTGATAGTAAATCAATATTTTATCTAAAACAACCCGTCTGTATGCATTCGAAAATTTAATTTCATTAATTTTTTCAAAAGGTGTGTTTAACAGCTGCATTAAGGAGTTGCCATCTACATCAGCAGTAAAATAAGGGTGTACAGGAACCACCGAGGTAAAGCTTCCCTCTTGTAAATCGAAATATTTTTGGTCGGCCCTGGCCTGGGCTTGTGGGGCAAAACCTAAAAAGCGGGTCAACTTCATTAAAAACGACAAATGGAAGTTTACACTGAGCTCATCGGCTTCATCAAACCAGCTAATCGCATGATAAAGGTACTCGAACAGCTGCTCGTCTACATGTTGTTGTCTAATACTCTTATATAATACTTCATTCAAAAACTGAATAATGGTATTTTTAATCACCTCATAAGGAATGCTTTTAAATATAGGCACTGGTCTGGCTTCTGCTATTCTTTGTATTTGTGTATTCTGTTTATAATACACTACCATATCCAACAAATGAAGTGGCTGCAATACATTCATTGGGATTTTGGCCTTTGGTTTTTTCACGCCATTAATCAGGTACGACTGTATGCCGAACTTTTCGGTAAACATTTGCACCACCACGCTACTTTCACTGTATGTAGTTACTCTCAACACTATACCTCGGGTTTTATGCAGCATTTAAAATATTTTGGGCACGAAAATAACGAATGCAACGACTAATGCCACCAAAGCGGCCACCAAAACTGCTCCAGCAGCAATATCTTTCACCAAACCTGCTTTCACATTAAATTCTGGCGACAACCAATCTACCAAAACTTCAATAGCTGTATTAAGCAATTCGGTTACCATCACCAATCCAATACAAATTAAAACAGCTAGCCACTCTCCTTTTGAAATATCAAAGTACCAGCCTGCAGCAAGCACCAATAGCGCAGCTACAAGATGGAATATGAAATTCGGCTGCGTGGCTATAGTATAGGACAGCCCCTTTGCCGCAAACTTGAAACTCTTCAAAAACCTATTCATCAAATGGAAGTTTGTGAATTTTAAAGTTACTTCATTTTTTAAACAACATTTATAGTAAAACCGCTGTTTGTATAAACAAGACCCCGCATAAATAGCTTGGTTATTTTGTAATCCGTCATTTTTATGCGTTCTTTACATTTTTTTATAAATCTATATGTGGGTAAAACTATCTAATGCTATTTTAAAAAATCGCGTTCTCCTTATCCTTTTATTTATCGCCATAACCATCTTTATGGGCTGGCAGGCCAAAAACATTAAACTTTCTTATGCGGGAAGTAAAATCCTACCGCTAACCGATTCGGTTTTCATCAAATACAATGCGTTTAAAAAGCAGTTTGGAGAAGACGGCAGTATTGTGGTGATTGGCATTAAAGACGATAAAATCTTCCAAAAAGACACCTATAATAAATGGGCGAAGCTTTCTAACGAGCTACAACAACTTAAAGGCATTAAAGGTGTACTTTCTATCGGCAAGTTCTTTGAATTAGAAAAGGACACCGTTAACCAAAAGTTCACGGTAAAACCACTCCCTGGCAAAATCATCGCTACCGATGCCGAAATGGATTCGTTGAAGAGCAAATTAAACCAGCTGCCTTTTTACAAGGGGCTTTTATATCACACCGAAACCAACGCTACCCTGATGGCCGTTACTTTCGACCAGAAAATCCTTAACTCTGCAGCCAGAAACCCCATCCTTAAAGAAATAGAAGAAAAAGCATTGGCTTTTGGCAAAAGTGAGAACATAGACGTACACCTATCGGGACTGCCTTATATCAGAACCGCTACCAGTAAGCTCGTTTCTAACGAATTTGTACTTTTCCTTGGTTTATCTATCCTAGTTTCGGCTTTAATATTGATCATCTTTTTCCGTAGCTTCTCGGCCGTATTTTTCCCAATACTAGTGGTAATTATGGGAGTAATTTGGAGCGTGGGCACCTTGGTACTATTTGGCTATGAAATCACCATTTTAACGGGATTAATTCCTCCTCTAATTGTAATCATTGGCATTCCGAATAGCATTCTACTTTTGAATAAATACCACAATGAGCTTAAAAAACATGGCGATAAGCAAAAAGCATGGAGCGTTACCGTAGAAAGAATTTCGGTAACTACCTTGATTGCCAATATTACTGCTGCTATAGGCTTTGGTGTACTTTACTTTACAGGAAGCGAGCTGTTGATGCAATTTGGAAGTGTAGCAGCTTTAAATGTAATGTTCACTTGGTTAATGAGCTTGTGTTTAATTCCAGCGATTTTCAGTTACCTACCTGCGCCAAAAAGCAAGACACAGGGAACACAAGAACCAAATTTCTTGGATAGATTACTAACCAAAACGGATAAACTCGTGCAACATAAAAGTGCTTCGATTTATATCGTTACCATCATTCTAACGGTTGTTTCGTTAATTGGTGTTTATCGTATCAATGTGAATGGTTATGTGGTAGATGACTTACCAAAAAGCTCTAAAATATTAACCGACCTCAAATTTTTCGAAAAGAATTTTGAAGGCATTTTACCACTAGAGATCAGTGTTGACACCAAACGCAAGAATGGCATTTTAAGTCTTTCTTCGCTCAATAAGATTGACAAATTGGAGCAGATGATTGCTGCTTATCCAGAGTTTTCTCGCTCTATCTCTTTGAACACAGGATTAAAGTATGCCACACAGGTATTCTATAATGGAGACACCTCGTTTTATCGCCTACCATCAGATTTTGAAAAGAATTTCATCTTGATTTATGCGGCAAATTCTGGCAAAGGGAACGGAAACATGCTCACCAATTTTGTAGACAAGGACAAACAAACGGCACGTGTAAGTTTCCAAATGGCTGATGTTGGCTCTAAGCGTTTAGACCAATTATTGGAAGAATTGAAACCTCGAATCGATTCTATCCTATCTCCAAAACGCTTTAATGTAACCTTAACTGGCTCTAGCATCATTTTCTCTAAAGGAACCGACTACCTATTGGAGCATTTATTTGAAAGTATTGGTTTGGCTATCGTTTTGATTTCTTTATTACGCTTGGCGCAGTTTAGGAGTTTGGGCATCATGTTCATTTCTCTCCTACCCAATGTAGTTCCGCTAATTATCACCGCCGGACTGATGGGATTCTTTGGCATTCCTTTGAAACCGTCCACCATATTGATTTTCACCATTGCCTTTGGATTAGCTTCTGACCAAACCATTTATTTCTTAACCAGATACCAACAAGAGCTTAACCTTACCAACTATAGCGTAAGTAAAGTAATTACCGATACCATTACCGAAACAGGCGTAAGTATGACGCATATTGCCTTAATTCTATTCTTTGGCTTCGGAATTTTTACCGCTTCCACTTTTGGAGGCACGGTAATTTTAGGTTTCCTATTGTCTATTACCTTAATTGTTGCCCTAGTATTTAACCTTACGTTATTACCTGCTTTAATGCTTTGGTTAGACAAGAATAAAAAGCGTAAAAAACTATCTGAAGCAGAGGTTGCCAAGAACTTGGAGAATTTGGACGACCATTAGAAATTGTTTATTTTCAGACCTATAAGGTTTTTAAAAACCTTATAGGTTTAAGAATAACAATCATGTCTACCCGTGAAAAATTTCTTCCAAACGCTTTCTACCATATCTACAATCACGCTGTAGGTACAGACAACTTATTTAAGTCTCATGAGAATTATCTGTTCTTCTTAAATAAATACGGCCAACACCTCTCAAGCGTATTTAAGACATTCGCCTATTGTTTAATGCCCAACCACTTCCACCTATTGATACAGGTTAGAGATGAACATACGCTTAGCTCAATGATTGCCAAATCAGAAGAGGAAATAGATTTTCATAAATTTATCGTACAAAAACTAAGCAATTTTTTGAACGGCTATGCCAAAGCTTTTAACAAACAGTATTCGAGAAGAGGCGCTCTTTTCATCGATTACACCAAAAGGAAGGAAATTAAGCATGATTCTTATTTTACGAGAGTGGTCAATTACATTCATCAAAACCCTATCCATCATGGCTTTTGCAAAGAAGCAAGTGAATGGGAATATTCATCTTTTAATTCTATAATTAGTATAACCAAAAGCACAAAACTAGAACGTGATGCTATTTTTGATTGGTTTGGCGGAATCGAACATTTTATTTCTTTCCACCAAGAAAACAAGTATTTTGATGAAGAAATAGATTTCTTTTAATTAAGAAGAAACCTGTAAGGTTTTAAAAACCTTGCAGGTTTAAGAACAAAAGAAAAAAGTTAAGACCTGTAAGGTTTTGAAAACCTTGCAGGTCTAGGAACAAAAGAATAAAAATGAACTTCCTCAACATCAACTACCTCAAGCACGGCAACCCACGACAGCAGTCGGCCTACCAAACGTTGACTAACCATCAAATCATGGAGAAGCTCGAGGCCTACAATCCTATTTTAACAGGCACTATCCCCATTAATATTGATATCGAATCAAGCGATTTGGACGTAATCTGCTATTGGGAAAATAAAGGGAATTTCATCGAAACACTTACCGAGTTATTTGCCGCTGAAAAAGGCTTTCATCTACGCGAAAGCCAGATAGAAAACCACGAAACAATCGTCTGTAATTTCATGATAGATGCGTTTGAAATAGAGGTTTTTGGGCAAAACATTCCTTCCGAAAACCAAAATGCCTATCGCCATATGCTGATAGAACATCAAATCCTACAAAGTGAAAGCGAAGACTTCCGTTTAAAAATCATCGAATTAAAGAAAAACGGATATAAAACCGAGCCCGCTTTCGCAAAATTATTAGATTTGGAAGGCAACCCCTATCATGCACTTTTAGCTTACCAAATTTAAACACATCTCAAATGACGTTCAGAGAAGCCAGACTTGAAGACATTCCTCAAATTCAGATTGTAAGGAATGCGGTAAAAGAAAATACACTCTCCGACCCAAATTTGGTAACGGATAGCGATTGTGAGGAATTTCTATTTTCCAGAGGTAAAGGCTGGGCTTGTGAAATCGACAAGCAAATTGTTGGCTTTGCGATTGCCGACCTCAAAGAGCACAACATTTGGGCATTGTTCATCCATCCAACCTTTGAAGGAAAAGGCATTGGCAAAAAACTGCACGGCATGATGTTAGATTGGTATTTTGAGCAACAGCAAACCTACGTTTGGCTGGGCACATCGCCTAACACCAGAGCGGCATCATTTTACCAAACCGCAGGCTGGACACCAAACGGCACTCATGGAAAAGATGAGCTGAAATTTGAAATGACCAAAGAAAAATGGATGTCAATTAGGAAGCCATTTCCTCAGTAATTGGCTCTTTTGCAGCAGGCTTAAGCTCTACATGTTTACCATCTCTATCTGCTTTTGTCGCAAATAATATCGGATAGATAAAGATCAATGCTCCCGCAATAAATAGCGCTCCAGAAATGGCCAATACAATTTGGCTTCCGCTTACTTTATAAGCTTCCATGATTTTAGCGGCAATAAGTGCCGTAATACCCAAAGCTATTGCCACAATAGCTTTAGTTAGCTTCAGATTTTTAATCATAACTTATTGGTTTCTTACCCTTCTTTGTTGCAATATGCTTAACACAACAAAGATGAGCCCAATAAGTTCTAAAACCATGCTTAAAAAAAGTACTCCTAGTGTTATATTTTCGTTGCTATTCTTTAACAACAAGGCAAAAGGCATGAGCAATACCGCCCCCAGCATACAAAAAAGCCCTCTTTTCAGAAATTTATCCATAAAACTATTTCAGCCCCAAAACTACCATTATTCATTCTAAAATCTTAACTTTGCAACCTTTAATTTTTGAGATACTTGATTGATGTATAGGGAATTTAAACAATTAGAACTAGCGAAAATAGGTAAAGAAATACTGGAATTTTGGAAAGCGGAAAACATCTTTGAGAAAAGTATTGACAGCAGACCAAAAAACAAACCTTTTACTTTTTACGAAGGACCTCCTTCGGCAAATGGCATGCCTGGCATTCACCACGTGATGGCCCGTGCCATTAAGGATATTTTTTGCCGTTACAAGACCCTAAAAGGATATCAGGTAAAACGCAAAGGCGGTTGGGACACTCATGGTCTTCCAATTGAGCTTGCCGTAGAGAAAAAATTAGGAATCGTTAAAGAAGACATCGGAAAGAAAATTTCCGTAGACGAATACAATGCCGCTTGTAAAGAAGAGGTAATGCGCTACACCGATGTTTGGAATGACCTTACCGAAAAAATGGGTTACTGGGTTGATTTGCAAAACCCTTACATCACCTACAAAAACGAGTATATCGAAACCCTGTGGTGGATTTTAAAACAACTTTACAATAAGGGATTTCTATACAAAGGCTACACCATTCAACCTTACTCGCCAGCAGCAGGTACAGGTTTAAGTTCACACGAGCTGAACCAACCAGGCACTTACCGCGATGTAAGCGACACCACCATTGTAGCGCAGTTTAAAGCCATTGCAGAAACCCTACCTTCGTTTTTACAAGGTTTTGGAGAAATCCATTTCTTAGCTTGGACCACTACGCCTTGGACCTTGCCAAGCAACACGGCTTTAACCGTTGGGCCAAAAATCGACTATGTATTGGTAAAAACTTTTAACCAGTACACCTTCGAGCCCGTTAAAGTCATATTGGCAAAACCATTGGTAGGCAAACAATTTGGTGGAAAATTTTTCCTAGCGGAAGATGAAGAAGCTTTTGCCAACTATAAAGCCGAAGACAAAAAAATCCCTTATCAAGTATTGGCCGAGTTTATTGGTGCTGACTTGGTAAACATTAAATACGAACAGCTTTTACCTTTAGCCCTACCTTACCAAAATGCAGAAAATGCATTCCGTGTAATTAGTGGCGATTTTGTAACCACAGAAGATGGTACTGGTATTGTTCACACGGCCCCTACTTTTGGTGCAGATGATGCTCGTGTAGCTAAACAAGCTAGCCCTGAAGTCCCTCCTTTGTTGATTTTAGACGACAAGAGCAATGCCGTTCCTTTGGTTGACTTGCAAGGTAAATTTGTAGCTTCATTAGGTGAGTTTGGTGGCAAATATGTAAAGAACGAATATTACACTGAAGGTCAAGCACCAGAAAAATCAGTGGATGTAGAAATTGCCATCCGTTTAAAAGAAGAAAACAAAGCCTTTAAGGTAGAGAAATATGTACACAGCTACCCACATTGCTGGCGTACTGATAAACCAGTGCTTTACTATCCACTAGATAGCTGGTTTATCAAAACCACAGCCGTTAAAGAAAAGATGGCTGAGTTGAACAAAACGATCAATTGGAAGCCTGAAGCTACAGGAACTGGACGTTTTGGCAACTGGTTAGAAAACTTAGTGGACTGGAACCTTTCTCGTTCTCGTTATTGGGGAACACCACTACCTATTTGGCGTACTGCCGATGGTTTGGAAGAGAAATGTATTGGCTCTGTGGAAGAATTGAACAACGAAATTGCGAAGGCAATTGAAGCAGGTTTAATGCCTGCTGGGTTCGAGCTAAAGGACATGCACCGTCCTTATGTAGATGATGTGTTTTTAGTTTCCTCAAAAGGAGAGAAAATGACCCGCGAAACCGACCTTATTGATGTTTGGTTTGATAGCGGCGCTATGCCTTATGCGCAATGGCACTTCCCTTTCGAAAACAAAGAAGAATTTGAAAACGCCTACCCTGCTGATTTTATTGCAGAAGGTGTTGACCAAACTCGTGGCTGGTTCTTTACCTTACATGCCATTGCGGTAATGTTAAGCGAAACCAGCGATGAAATCAAAGCCATTAACGAGCGTGTAAACAACCCAGGTATTGCGTTTAAAAATGTGGTATCAAACGGATTAGTATTGGACAAAAACGGCAACAAAATGTCTAAACGTTTAGGCAATGCTGTTGATCCATTTAGCACCATTGATACTTATAGTGCCGATGCTACTCGCTGGTACATGATCAGCAATGCATCACCTTGGGATAACTTGAAATTTAACCTAGAAGGATTAGATGAAGTGCGCCGCAAGTTCTTTGGAACCTTGTACAACACCTACTCTTTCTTCGCCTTATATGCCAACATTGATAAGTTTGAAATTGATTTGAACAATCAAACCCCTGTGGCACAACGTAGCGAATTAGACCGTTGGATTTTATCGTTATTGCAAAACCTTATTGCCGAAGTTGACGAAAGCTACAACACTTACGAGCCTACCAAGGCCGCAAGAGCTATCCAAAACTTTGTTGACGAGCATTTAAGTAACTGGTACATCCGTTTATCTCGCCGTCGTTTCTGGAAAGGCGAAATGACTGAAGATAAAAAAGCAGCTTACGAAACATTGTACACTTGCTTAACCAACATCGCACAGTTGATGTCGCCAATAGCACCTTTCTTCTCAGACTGGTTATATCAAAACCTAACGGAGATTTTACCTGCTGCTGCCAAATCAGAATCGGTGCACTTAACCATTTTGCCAGAGGCCGATTTATCATTGATAGACAATGCCTTGAACGAACGCATGGAGTTGGCTCAAAACATTTCGTCGATGGTGTTATCACTGCGCAAGAAAATGGGCATCAACGTACGTCAGCCATTAGCCAAGGTATTAATCCCAGTTTTGGATGATAACTTTAAAGATAAAGTAGAATTGGTGAAAGACCTTATCCTGTCTGAAACCAATATTAAAGAAATTTCCTATATTACCGACGCCGCAGGTTTCATCAAGAAAAAGGTAAAACCAAACTTCAAGGCTTTAGGTGCAAAAGTAGGAAAGGATATGAAGCTGGTGACGGAAGTCATCAACAACATGAGCCAAGAAGACCTTGCCAAATTTGAGAAAGAAGGCGCATACTCGATACCTGATACTAGCTACTCGATACTTTTATCAGATGTAGAGATTATTGCCGAGGATATTCCAGGATGGCAGGTAACAAACATGGGCAGTTTAACCGTAGCATTGGATATAAACATTACTACAGAGCTTAAACAAGAAGGTTTGTCACGTGAACTGATAAACAGGATACAAAACCTGCGCAAGGAATTGAATTTTGAAGTAACCGACAGGATAACCGTAAGTTTACAACAGGATAACCTGATTACGCCTGCGGTATTACAAAACAAGCAGTACATTTGCACCGAAATTTTAGCCGACAACATATTGCTGTCGGAAAAACCGCTTAACGGAAACAAAATTGTAATTGAAGATGTTGAACTTGAAATTTTGATTGCCAAAATATAAACCATATGGAAAAAGCTGAAAAAACACGCTATTCAGATAGCGAATTACAGGAATTTAAAGAGCTGATTTTAGAAAAATTGAGAAGCTCAAGGGAAGAGTTACTATCGTTAACTTCATCATTAAGCAATCCAAATTCTAACGGCACAGAAGATACTTCTGGTGCTTACAAAACCTTGGAAGATGGTTCTGCTACCTTAGAAAAAGAACAAATCAATCAGTTGGCAGCACGTCAACGTAAGTTTATTGATAACTTGGAAGCAGCATTAGTGCGTATTGAGAATAAAACCTACGGCATTTGCAGAGAAACAGGTAAACTAATCCAAAAGGAACGTTTACGTGCAGTACCTCATGCTACATTAAGCATGGAAGCTAAATTGAAACAAGGTTAATGAAAGGCTACACAAAACCCTTACTTTTAATATTTATCGTGCTTTTGGTCGACCAAGTTTTAAAAACTTGGATAAAAACCAATATGTACCTAGGACAAGAGTACAAAATCTTAGGCGACTGGTTCATCATCCATTTTACAGAAAACAATGGGATGGCCTTTGGCCTAGAGTTTGGCGGCGAATTCGGGAAACTAGCCCTTTCGCTATTTAGAATCATCGCAGTGGGCGGTATTGGTTACGGACTTCACTACCTAATCAAACGCAAAGAACACCGTGGCTTGATCCTAAATGTAGCCTTGATTTTTGCAGGCGCTTTGGGTAACATCATCGACTCTGTTTTTTATGGCGTGATTTACGGCTACGAAACTTTGTTTCATGGCCGTGTGGTTGATATGCTGTACTTTCCGATCTTAAAAGGCACTTTCCCTACTTGGCTTCCAGTTTGGGGCGGCGAACCTTTCGAGTTTTTTAGACCAGTATTTAACCTTGCTGATGCAGCCATCTCCGTAGGTGTCATCACCATCTTAATTTTCCAAAAAACCTATTTTAAGGTAGAATCGAAAGACGAGATTGGCATTAATAACGAAACTGTAGAAGACTAGGAATTTTCCTTTGTCATATTGACCTTTTCAAAATAAAAACAATAAAAGTCCCGCACATGCGGGACTTTTATTGTTTCCCGTCATTTCGAGCGGAACGCAGTGTAGCCGAGAAATCTTTGGATTTGCATTTAATCATATTCTATCCAAAGATTTAGCTCCGTTGATTTGCAATTTACTTTGTAGCTGCTCCAGTTCTCTCCCGAAAGGTCGGGACTAGCACAGTCGAACTGACATACTATCAACGGTAATGGAACAAGTCCGAAGGGCTGATATGATTCTAGAATATAGGATTAGTTAATCAACCACGAAGTGGTGACATAATTTTGTTAAACAATGTTCTTTTTAATTCTTTTTCCATAGCATTTTCAAAGATTTCTCCGCAAGGTCGAAATGACGTACTATCAACGGTAATGGAACAAGTCCGAAGGACTGATATGATTCTAGAATATAGGATTAGTTAATAAACCAAGAAGTGGTGATATAATTTGTTAAACAATGTTCTTTTTAATTCTTTTTTCATAGCATTTTCAAAGATTTCTCCGCAAGGTCGAAATGACGTACTATCAACGGTAATGGAACAAGTCCGAAGG
>NZ_JAELTX010000805.1 GCF_016429065.1 Pedobacter sp. ASV17 | reverse complement strand
GGCTTGAACGGCTGGGCAGAGGAAGAAGTGGCCAACTAAAGCGTCCTGTTTGCCCTGCGGGAAGTGTTGCCTTGCAGAAACGCGGAAGACTGCTTATTCGTTGTAATTCTTTCCACCTTTAACTTTGAAACGCAGTTTCTTTTTTGATATATTCACAAACTTCATTCTCTCACTTTTTTTTTTTTTGTTCTTGCAAACTCTTTCCTCCTTAATATCTTCCTTCATTGTATGATGTTTTTGTTCCCCCACGAAGCATGTCGTGGTATACAATGCCACACATGGTGGAGTGAGTCCTGATCTTTATTTTTACTTTACCAGTCTTTCTGATTATGTTTCTTGCTGTACTTTTTGGAGATGTCAAAACACTGGAATAGCTGCAGTTGTATTG
>NZ_JAELTX010000804.1 GCF_016429065.1 Pedobacter sp. ASV17 | reverse complement strand
CCCCCCCCCCCCCCCCCCCCCCCCCCCCCCCCCCCCCCCCCCCCCCCCCCCCCCCCCCCCCCCCTTTTTCAAGCAGAAGACGGCCTACGCGATCTTGGAATACGTCTCGTGGGCTCGGAGATGTGTATAAGAGACAGGATGAGAGATCCATCAGCCTTGGAATATCGACGCACGTTAGCTAACATGAAGGTCATTTTTGAGGGCCGAGTTTCTGGAAAGGCATACCTTGACAATCTCGACTTCCATAGTCCCTGTCTCTTATACACATCTGACGCTGCCGACGACTGAGCCGGTGTGTAGATCTCGGTGGTCGCCGGAGCATGAAAGAGGGGGGGGGGGGGGGGGGGGGGGGGGGGGGGGGGGGGGGGGGGGGGGGGGGGGGGGGGGG
>NZ_JAELTX010000803.1 GCF_016429065.1 Pedobacter sp. ASV17 | reverse complement strand
GCCCTGTCTCCTTGTGCAGACAATTCTTGCACAGTGTAGTTGCGCTCAGCGCCCTCCGCCATCTTCTTTTCCCTGAAGTTGTTGTTTCGTTTATAGAAGAACATGGGGGTAAGAGTCGCCGCGACTCCCAGGCCAATAAAGCCAAGCTCGAGCGCGTGGCCAAGGATGAAGCGAGGGCTGTCCTGACTGCGGTAAAAGTTGGAAGCCATGGCCTAAATTTGGTCAGTGACTGTATTTTCTCAGTTGCAAGACTGTGGGATTGAAAGAAGACTTACACCGCCCAAGTTGCCAACGCCAATTTGAATAGCCATGCCTACGCTTCGCTTATAGCTTCCCGTTATATTGTTGGCCAACCACGCAATACAGCCTGGGAACGCAGGGTACATGG
>NZ_JAELTX010000802.1 GCF_016429065.1 Pedobacter sp. ASV17 | reverse complement strand
CCAACACACCGCTTTGTGAAAACGAATTTAATCCTGAATCGAGCCAACAAAGCCCTCTCCTTGAGCTTGCAAATTACCACACCCTCGGTCGCCTATTCTACTATGTCCCATCTCACTCTCCAATCCCCGCCAGCAAAGTCCTCCGCACATTCGGCGGGCTCATGCTGCTAGTCGAGCTCCTCAACGCCCTAGGCGCATCCCTAGCCGTCAACGCATCTGCAAGCGCAGCGCAACAGACCACAGGCGGGAACCTCATCATCGCAGCCATAAGTCTCCAGCTTGTCGTCATCCTCATCTTCATCTGCCTCGCAGGCACATTCCACCGCCGCTGCGCGAAGGCCGATCTCGGCTCCTCTCCCGTCAGGACATTGCTGCTTGTGCTGTACTC
>NZ_JAELTX010000801.1 GCF_016429065.1 Pedobacter sp. ASV17 | reverse complement strand
ATGTGGAGGTCTGCTGGAGACCTGCTTGCCAGCCTAAACGATGCTCTGGTCTGACACAGCAGCTTAAATTGCAAGCACGCATCGTTAAGTGCGCTTTGAGAGGAAAAGGAAAGACACGCCACCAGATGTTACTCCTGCATAGATCCATGGCCATTGAATATAGCACGGCTGTCTTGTATGAAGGAGCAAACCGGTCCCGGGAGCTATCGAGCGGTAGCCGACTTACCGTTAGGTTCTACTCTAGGATTGTCGGATGGAACGCGCCCAGTTTCGCCTTTTTGAGCCAATCACGAAATTCCCCTATATCCCTTTACCTTGCGAGTCCAAATGCGGACTTGAAACATGACTTGTGCCCTAAGTAAAATTTGTGCCACGGCAGATACGTACC
>NZ_JAELTX010000800.1 GCF_016429065.1 Pedobacter sp. ASV17 | reverse complement strand
CAGTAGCACAACACAACAGTACAACTCGCATTTGTGCGCGCAGTGTCTCGGCGTGTAGCATGCCAGCACATCAGTCTGACGCGTTTGAGTGACTTGAGCGACATGACAGACTCAGAGAAACCGTACTTGCCATCTCATAATGAACCCAAACCAAAAAAAAGTCTTTTCCTGTTCCCCCGCTGTAGAACAGCATAGTTACCATACAGTATGAGCACTTCAAATGCTGGCCTTGTAGCGGATTGGCACATATACCTTTTCGCCGTCACGATACACCGTATGCCAACCGACTAACGCTGAGTCTCGTTAACATTATCAACCTCTCTGCATGCCGCCCTTCTCAAACAGCTACCGGCACATGTAGAAGGGAAATATACTTTTATAGCTATCC
>NZ_JAELTX010000799.1 GCF_016429065.1 Pedobacter sp. ASV17 | reverse complement strand
GATCTGTATAGAATGGATCTTCATACTCGGCCCGAACGATCTTGTTCAGGTCATTTGCCGCAGAGTACCTCGCAGGGATCTGAGTGTCTCTTTCCAGAACAGTAATGTCTTGATAGCCTCCCTGGGAAAGATGTAGGGCAGTCGAAAGTCCAAAGGCGCCGCCGCCAATAATGATAATCGAGTCGGAGTTGGAGATGGGCATTTTGTTCGTGGAAAATCACTATCACTATTTTGGAATGTTTACGCCATGCTGCAGCGATGATTCAAGTGATATACAACGTCATCGTTTCGATGCCGACCAAGTCGTGATGGTCGGCCGCCGTTCACGGCCCTACCGCCGGACCCGCTTCCGACCGCCCGGGAGTGAAGCCGACCTTGGCTTATACAC
>NZ_JAELTX010000798.1 GCF_016429065.1 Pedobacter sp. ASV17 | reverse complement strand
CCCCCCCCCCCCCCCCCCCCCCCCCCCCCCCCCCCCCCCCCCCCCCCCCCCCCCCCCCCCCCCCCCCCCCCCCCCCCCCCCCCCCCCCCCCCCCCCCCCCCCCCCCCCCTCCCCTCCCCCCCCCCCCCCCCCCCCCCATTTGGAGCTGTTGTTCGTTTCGTATTTTGGTTACTTTTTCTCCTGGGCCTGTCCTTGTCATTTCAGTTTCGATGGTTCGATACGCGTCTCGCGGGTTGCGAAAACTTTCGGGTCTGTCTCTTATACACATCTGACGCTGCCGACGACTGAGCCGGTGTGTAGTTATGGGTGGTCGCCGGAGGATTAAAAAAGGGGGGGGGGGGGGGGGGGGGGGGGGGGGGGGGGGGGGGGGGGGGGGGGGGGGGGGGGG
>NZ_JAELTX010000797.1 GCF_016429065.1 Pedobacter sp. ASV17 | reverse complement strand
ACTCGTATGTACGTCCTAGTACTGTATTTCGGTAAACTAGCAGCTGTTGGAAAATAATAATATCTGGAAAAACAAAGCAGCCTGACCTCGAATTGGTCGTATTTGGCGACCTGGAAGCCGTATCTACTATGTATACTATAGTTTATGTATAATGTATGCTGCGGGAGGAGTGTCAAAGTGTATGAGCTCAACAACCGAGACGGGGAATAGTGTCCGTTCCCCGACTGATCCCCCTGAAAGTAGCCTGTAAAGAAACTATCGTTCCTGGAACCGATAGTGCTGTAGTATCCGGTGCACCGCAGGGGCTAGAGCCATTCCAGAATATTCACGGGGCGTCCATCTCCGCGACCCGGCGGAACCGTCCCAACTCAACCGTCCCAACTGTACTC
>NZ_JAELTX010000796.1 GCF_016429065.1 Pedobacter sp. ASV17 | reverse complement strand
AAGTTGGAGCTCAAGACTGACGACTTGCCTACGCCGGGCGAGGGGGAGGTTTTGGTCAAGGTTCATGCTGTTAGTGTGAATTATCGCGACATTGAAGGTTTGTCTTTTTTATTTAGGCTCCGTTCTCTTCCAAATGAACAACGTTAATTGCTTGTTAATTAGTCTGTCAGGGCGAATATGATCACCACCCTTCTCTTGTTGCGAAACGAACCATTGTTCCCTGCTCGGATATGTGCGGCACTGTACTGGATAGTCGCTCTAAGCGCATTAAGCAGGGCACCCGCGTCAGGGCTATTTTCAACCAGAGCCATTTACACGGCGACATCGAGGAGGAGGATATGGCGTCCGGTCTGGGTCTGCCGCTGCCGGGCGTGCTGGCTGAATACCGC
>NZ_JAELTX010000083.1 GCF_016429065.1 Pedobacter sp. ASV17 | reverse complement strand
GGCAGGATTTTGGGATTAGAGGATTAACAGGATGATGTCTAACCTTCCAACATTTCAACTTTCCAACCTTACAACAATATAAACAAACACACAAATGAAACATCTAATTTTAAAAGCTGTATTGGTAAGTGGACTTACTTTTATAGCGGCGGGAAGTTTAAAAGCACAAGAGGTTAAAGATAGCGTTAAACGCAAAAAGTTTGAAATTAACTACGGCGTGGGCATTACCATAGGTGAAAAGAAAGATAGCACGGGTAGAGTTGATCAAAATAAAGGCCGTTTTGTGGGAGGAATTACCTTTACACGCTTGGATATTGGTTTGGCCAAATTGATTGATAATGGCAGTTTCACCTTGTCGCCAGCTAATGATTTCCTTGACTACAAACCTTGGAAAACCAGTACACTTTCTTTTGATGTCTTACAATTTGGTTATAGGTTTAACAATCACTTTAAAATTTATTTGGCAGGTGGTTTTGATTGGACGCATATCCGTTTGGATAGAGATATTACCATCCAAAAAAACAAACCAACTTTAGAATTTAAAGAAGAGGATGTGATTTTTAGCAAAAACCGTTTCTCTAGTAGCTACGTTCACGTTCCGTTGAACTTTGAGTTTAGAACGAAAGAGAACAACCACGGCAAGCGCTTTAGATTTGTGATTGGACCTGAAATAGGATTTCTATTAGGTGGAAAGGTTAAACAGATCAGCGATGAATTTGGTAAAGTAAAGATAAAAGATGATTACCACTTTGCTCCATTCCGTTACGGAGGTACAGTGAGAGTTGGTTACGGCGGCTTAGGTTTATTTGCTAAATACAACGCCAACGATATGTTTGATACCTCTGCTCAAAAAGGATTGAAAAGCATGTCATTTGGTTTAACATTTGGGCTAAACTAAACATTAAGGCATGAAGAAACATTAAGTTTTAACGATGCTTAATGTTTTAAATAAAAATACTTACACACACAAATGAAATCAATCCCGTTTCTAGCATAGAGATGGGATTTTTTGTTTCAAGTCCGCAAGTCGGAAAAGCTATTAGATAAATGTGAGTACAATCTTAACTTTCGGACTTTCGATCTCCATTACTTCTAGACTTTCTCTATCTTTATACCGTGAGTGAACAAATCTTAAGCATCCGGAACTTAACGAAGCAACACCAGACGGATCAGTTATCAGGTATTTCTGAAGTAAGTTTTGATATTCAGGCAGGCGAAATTGTAGCCATTATAGGCGAAAGCGGCAGTGGTAAATCAACCTTGCTAAAATCTATTTACGGTTTATTGAAAGTGGATGAAGGCGAGGTGCTATTCAATGGGAAACGTGTAAAGGGGCCTGATGAACAACTTATTCCTGGCCATGCCGATATGAAAATGGTGACGCAGGATTTTTCGTTGAACATTTATGCCAAGGTTTACGATAATATTGCTTCGATGCTTTCTAACACCAATGTGGCGTTAAAGCAGCAAAAAACCATGGAGGTAATGGAGCATTTGCGCATTACTGCTCTAAAAAACAAAAAGATTATTGAACTGAGTGGGGGAGAGCAGCAACGGGTAGCCATTGCTAAGGCATTGGTGAGCGATACTAAAGTACTGTTGTTAGATGAACCTTTTTCACAAGTAGATGCTATTTTAAAAAATCAGCTGCGGGCAGATATCAAGCGTTTATCAAAAGAAACTGGACTTACCATTATTATGGTTTCACATGATGCTACGGATGGTTTGTTTATGGCAGATCGTTTGGTGATTTTAAAAGAAGGAAAATTACAACAGGAAGGTCAGCCAAGAGAAGTTTACAATCATCCAACAAGTACTTACACGGCCAAAATGTTGGGCAATGCCGTGGTGCTTTCTAAACAAGAGGCGCAGCAGCTGGAGCTTAAGGTAACCAAGGAACAGATTTGTTTTTATCCAGAATGGGTAGAGCTAAAAGCAAGTTGGTCGGCCAAAAAATTTAATGTGAGAGACATTTACTACAAGGGCTTTTATGACGAATTGCTTTTGGAAAGAAATGGAGTGCACATTAGGGCTTTGCAACTGAACAGCGGCGAGCATAAAAAAAACGATCAAGTTTATGTAAACATTGGCCGCTTTTTGGAATTTTAACATTATTAACTATCAATTAACCGCAGATACACAAATTTGATGCTGATTTATCAGACATTTATCTGTGCATCTGTGGCCTTTACTACATTGTTATTGAGTAGGGTTTTGAGTGAGTTTCCCTGGGTATGAGTTAATAGCACTTTGAGGGATGTAATAAACCACTCTATAATCGGTAGCTGCAATACTCGTAGTTTGATTTTGAGGCCCAGGATAAGCACGGGTCAGTGGCTTTCCATTTCTGAAAACATCAAAACTGCGTTCTGCTTGATAAGCTAATTCTAATTGTCTTTCCTTATCAATTCTGTCGCCCGCATTGGTCGCATTTAAAGAAGTATAACCTCCATTTACGATAGAACGATTTCTGATGGTATTCAAATCATTAAGTGCTGAGCCATAATTTTGTAATTTGGCATAAGCTTCAGCTCTATTCAAATAAACCTCGCCCAATCTGCTAATTACAGGTGAATGTAACTGAGAGTCTTCTCCTTCTCTAGAACATTTTACAATATAAAATTGAGGATAGGCACGGTTTAATGTAATGAAGTAATCGATATATCCCGTGTACGTTTTTCCATCTTTATAGTTGATAGAATAGATACCCTGGGTAGCATCAACAGCGGTAAGTGTGTATGATACTTGATTTGGAGCAGTTCCTTCTGTGCAAGTAATGGTGCCACCATTACGGCTGGTGGTTAACTGCGCATAATTTAAAGTGTTACCTGCATCATCTTTAATAAACCTAAAAACTTCTGTATAGGCACCTGCAGTGGTTTTTGAGTAGGTAGGCTCAATAAAAGCTGCTCGGGCATCTACTATTTTGTAGCTGTCGGGTCTCCAATCATTTCTACCAGTTTCATTTAATAAGCTAATGTATTTGGCGCTGGCATACATTTCGCCCCAGCCCATGCCTCCAATGTTCGAGTACATTCCGCCTACCCCATAATAATGATCGAAGCCAGAGAATTCAGATGCAATACGTTTAATTGCGAAAATGGTCTCTTTGTTATTTTCTGGCGTATAGGTGTTATACTTCATGAATTGATCTCTAGGCAATAAGCTATAGTTGCCACCAATTACCTTGGTCGCATAATCTACCGCCAATTGCGCATAAGTTTGGTTAGGGTTTTCGTAAGTTCCGCTCATATAAAGGTATACTCTCGAAAGCATGGCTTGAGCAGCCGCTTTAGAAGCGAAAATAGGGCCTTTGTTTACTGAAATCAGTTCTTCCGCTTTTTTCAAATCAGCAATTACCTGTTCGTAAGTAGCTTTAACGGTTGCTCTATCGGGGAAAGTAGCGTTTTTAACATCATCAGGTGTGCCGTTAACAATAGGAACGCCTAAATTGGTTTCTGGATTTTGATAATATGGCCGTCCATAAGCACGAACCAGATAGAAATACATCATTCCGCGAACGTAATAGCATTCGCCTAATTTACTGTCAAGCGTGGCATTTTTACCTTGCTGCACTAAATTGATAATGTTTGATGCTTGGGCAATAGCTTTATAGCCGCTGTCCCAAAAAGTGGTTAAACGTCCGTTGTTTGGCGTTCTGGAAAAGGAGATAAATTCATAAAAGGCATCAGTAGAAGATCCCCTGATCATGATATTGTCCCCTGCATACTCTCCTAAGCGATGCATAGGGTCAGACCACGCCTTAAGTTGGGCATATACCCCATTTAATAAAGCATCTATAGATCCTTCTGGATTTCCGATTATTTTTTCCGATTTCATTGAGCCATAAGGTTCTCTGTCAACTTTACACGCTGATAGGCAAATTATGGCGAAAAGTATAGCTAATATCTTTTTCATTTTTATTTTAATTAGAATGAAACATTAAGTCCTAACATGAATTTTCTGGTCATTGGGTAGACCGCTGGCCCTGCAGAAAACAAGATGTTTCCATCATCAGATACAGGAATCTCTGGATCAACACCCGAGTATTTGGTAATGACAAATAAGTTTTCTCCAGATAGGTAAACTCTTAGGTTCCTAACTTTGTATTTCTTTAAGTCAAAATTGTATCCCAGGGCTAATGAACGCATTCTGAAAAAGTCATTACTTTCTAGATAGCGTGACGACATTGCATTGCTATTGCTGGTATTGTTATACCTTGCTACAGGGTGGGTCGCATTATCACCAGGTTTTTGCCATCTGCTCCAATTATCCATTAACTTCATTTGGTTACGGTCTGTATATGCGCCATCAGAATCGTATTCCCTACGTGAATAGTTGAATAACTTTCCGCCTATCGAATAACCAAATACGGCATTCATATCAAAATTTTTCCATCTTAAAGAAGTGGTAATCCCCCCGAAGACATCTGGTGATGCTTTGCCCATTTTTTCATAAGTGGCTTGTGCATAGGTTGATGTTTTTGTTCTTTCTATTTCGTTACCATTAGCGTCTCTGGTTACTTTATACCACATTGGTGCTCCATTATCAGGGTTAACACCTGCCCATTCTGGCATATAGTAAGTATCCACAGGGATACCAATTTGCAATAGTCTGCTTGCCGAGCCAGCTACGCCCAGTTGATCGCCAACAATGATAGGTTTCGCAGTATACGTACCATCAGCATTTCTGGTTTTATAAATATCTGTTAGTTTGTTGATGTTGTGCCCAAGGTTCATATCTAGGCTCCAGGTAAGATCTCTGCTGCGGATAATGTCGCCGCCAAGAGCAACTTCAATCCCTTTGTTTCTCATTTTACCTATATTTTGCCACATGGAGGTAACACCCGTTAAGCCAGAGATAGGTACGCTGTATAAAATATTGTCAGTGTTTTTAATGTAATAGTCTAAGTTTAACCTCACCCTATTGTTAAACGCGTTTACATCTAAGCCCACGCCACTGGTATAGGTTTCTTCCCATGTTAAGTTTTTATTGCCTACTTGGCTAATCAACAAGCCTGGAATGCCATTATAGCTGGCAGATGTATTTACCGCATATAAGTCGAATTGAGGATATAAAGAACTAGGACGGTTACCTACGGTACCGTAAGCTGCACGAAGTTTAAGATTGTTGATGTAACTAGCTTTGAACCAGTCTTCTTTATGGATGTTCCAGCCTGCGCTTACAGAGAAGAAATCTCCATATTTTTTACCAAAATTGGAAGCTCCATCTCTACGAACAGATACCTGTGCCAAGTACTTATCGGCATATGCATAGCTAGTGTTTAAAAAGTAAGATTGTACTGCCCACTCGGTAATTCCGCCTTTGGTTCGTTCTGGTTTTGATACTACGTCTAATACTTCAAATCCTGGTACTAAGCCCGTTCCATAAACATCTAATGTTTTGCCACGGTAGTCATTAAATTCATAAGCTGCCCAAGCATTTAAACTATGTTTACCCCATGTATTGTTGTAACGTAGGAGCTGATTGGTATAGCGTCGTGTATATTCTGATCTGTATTCGGTAATACGTCCGTTTACACTTTGCGCTGCACTTGAAAGAGGATCTGAATAACTATTAGAAGAATAGGTATTGAACCTGTAATTGTTTACAGAAGCAAAGGTTAAATTTTTGGTAATCTTGATGTCAAAATCAAAGTTGCCCATAAACTCGTAATTGGTATTGGCAGATTTGTTCCATTGCAGGTCATACAGGTAGTTGGTACCTACACTGTTTACCCATAAGCTTGAACGGTGAGGCACTAAATTGCCATTGGCATCATATGGACTGTCCCATGGCAAATTGGAATACATGGAAGTGACAGAGTACTGTTTATCGCTAACTGAACGACGAGAACCTACGATAGATGGCCTAACGCTTAACCATTCAAAAGGTTTGTAGGTGGTGTTTAGTCTAAAGTTGTAGCGCTCGTAGTCATATCCTTTTACTGCTCCTGACTCATCATAAAAGCCAATAGATAGGAATGATTGAAGTTTTTCAGTTCCTCCTTGGAAAGAGATATTGTGGTTCTGGTTAAAGCCATCTCTAGTGGCTAAATCCCACCAGTCGAAGTTGCTATTGCGCAAGTCTGGTTTCCAACGTGGAAAGGTGATGGTGCTTGCATTGGCAAATGAAGCATAATAATCATACAGTTCAGCCCCGTTCATTACTTGCAAGTTCCCATTGGTAAGGGTTGTAAAGCCAGTTCTAGAGGCAATATCTACCGTCATTTGCCCTGCTTTAGCTCTTTTGGTGGTTACAATAATTACCCCATTGGCACCTTGCGAACCATAAATAGCCGTTGAAGCCGCATCTTTTAAGGCGGTAATGCTTTCAATATCCTCTGGGTTTAATTCACCTGGGCTTGAACCTACAATTACCCCATCTATTACCCAAAGTGGATTGGTAGTACCACTTAAGGTAGCTTGTCCACGGATAATTACCGAGCCAGCACTACCTGGTCTACCTGAACCAGGAGCAACGAATAGGCCTGGAGCTTTGCCCGCAAGTAGGTTTTGTACGTTTGGCGAAGTCACATTTTTTAACTTTTCACCGCTAATGGTACTCAAAGCACCAGTAAGACTTTCTCTTTTTTGTACGGAGTAACCAACAACGACCAACTCGCCCAAAGTTTCCGAAGATTCATTAAGGGTGATATTGCCCAAAGAAGCTGTATTTACGGTAACTTCTTTAGTGGTATAGCCAATAAAGTTGATGACTAAAATATCTCCTGTTTTGGCTTGTATGCTGAAATTACCTGCATTGTCGGTAGAGGTAACTTTTGTGGTGCCTTTTACGGTTACGGTAACCCCAGGAATGCCAAGTCCATTGGCATCTTTAACGGTACCCGAAACGGTTTGTTGGGCTACCACTTCCTCTGTATTACTTAGATTTTTGTGGATAGTGATGTTTTTTGCACTTGCGAAGGTTGAGATCCCTATCGTAAGTATGGTAGCAACTTTCATGGTGGCAAAAAAGAGATGGAAAGGTTTGTCGCCTTTTAATCTCTGAAGTTGATTGTTTCTTGTCTGGTTAGTTTTTTGTTTCATTGGAACTGAAGTTTTGTTCTTAATGCACTTAGTTAGTTTGGTGAAGTGTGATGCTTCAAAATCGGTCAGTGGTTTTTGTAGGGGGTTGTTTCAAGTTTATTTTATTTTAATGATGGTTGATAGTATTCAATATTGTGGTAACGTATAACGGTTGCTTATTTTTTGGGTGAGGAATGGGAGCGCTTTGTAGGTTAAAATGATTTGCCCATTCCAATAAATAACTAGAATGAAAATGATTTTAGGTCATAGTTCTACGAAGGTTTGGTTTTAGCTAATAGTTTGGTTAGTAAGTATTAGCAAATCTAAAGCATGAAAAAGTATGGTTTGGGTTAAAACTTAGCGCAAACGCTTGCGCAATGTCACATGTTTTTCAGATGACAAATGGTAGGATAGATGCTTTTAGCATACGTAGAGCGTACAGTGAGTAGCCGTGTAACTTTTCCGTGTGTTTTTAAACGCAAACGTTTGATTTTTACAAGTCGTAAGCAACCTTTATCGATGAGTTCTTTGCTGGTTTGTTACAGCCTTTGATAAGAGGTATTAAGTGAAGGAGGGAATGAGAAAAGCGCACAAAAAAACGGTCAATGTTTTTAAACATTGACCGTTTTTTGCAGATGGAGTGATTAGTTTATTGGAATGATTCCAAAAGCACTATTTTAACTCTCATTGTCGAATTAGGTTTTACTGGTGCTGCAGATTGGAAATCTGAGGACTGAACATCTATCGATATACTACCTTGACTTACAGTGTAACTATAAGATTGTGTATCATAAACAAAAGGGATTTGCTCATAAAAATTAGTATTCCCTCTAGATACATATACTAATATACCATCATCTTCGAAAGTACGTTTGTCTATTCTACTGTCTTGAATGGTAGCGGAATAGGTGAAATTATCAACTAAAGACCAAGCCGAAGGCTCAATATATTTGATAATCGTTAAATTATTCGGAGTCTGATTAACAATGGTGTCTTTCTTGCATGAAGCCAAACCTAGTGTGGCAACGCAGAGTAGGAGTAGGGTTAGTTTTTTCATCTTGTGTGTGGTTTGTTTTTGGTTTAGAAACTCCTATGGTGTGTGCTAGGATATTTCAAATTCAAATTTCATTTGTGTGTTGTTAAGCTTATATCAAAACTATTGCCAAAACTCTAGTAATAGGGATGCCAAAAGTGAAAATTTAACAAACAAAAATTGTAAAGCTTTGTTTTTGTTCTTTTTAGGCCTTTTTTTAGGTTTTTGTAACAAAAAAAATGTTCAGTTATTTTTTTGATTATTCTACCTAGTTGTTGAAATGCATATTTTTTGGAGCTTTTTAAATAAGAATAGGAGACAATATTAGTCTCCTTTTTTGTATAAAAATTAATGAAAAAGCTTTATTGCTTGCCACAGATGCACAGATGTTTTAATTGATAGTTTTTTCATCTGTGTATCTGTGGTTAATTTTAAACCAAATACTCAAACAAAGTTGCGTCTTGGTTCAGTTCAATCACCTCAAACTTAAACTCTTTTAAGCGCTGTAAAATACCTGCATAATCTTCTTTTTTAGCCAGCTCTACACCAACCAAAGCAGGACCATTTTCACGGTTGGTTTTTTTGATGAACTCAAAACGGGTAATGTCATCATGAGGGCCTAAAACTTCGTTCACAAATAATTTTAATGCTCCTGGACGTTGTGGGAAACGGACAATAAAGTAATGCTTCAATCCTTCGAAAAGTAACGACTTCTCTTTGATTTCCTGCATGCGTTCAATATCGTTATTGCCACCGCTTACAATACATACTACCGTTTTGCCAACAATCTGATCTTTTACCTGCTCTAACGCTGCTACAGATAAAGCACCAGCAGGCTCCACAACAATGGCATCTTCGTTGTACAGTTTTAAAATGGTGGTACAAATTTGTCCCTCTGGAATTAAATAGGTTGAGCTTAATAAATCGCTGCAATATTTGTAGGTAATCCAGCCCATTCTTTTCACAGCGGCACCGTCTACAAAACGCTCTATATTTTCTACGGTTACTGGTCCGCCATGTTTTAAAGCTTCACTTAGTGATGGTGCACCCATAGGTTCCACGCCAAAAACTTTTACGTTAGGCTTTACGGTTTGTAGGTAAGCGGTTACGCCAGAGGCTAAACCACCACCACCAATGGGTACCACAATGGCATCTAACTCAGGTAAGTCCTGATAAACTTCCATCATCACGGTAGCTTGTCCTTCAATTACTTTCTCATCATCAAAAGGAGGAATAAAAGTGGCCGATTTTTCTTCGCTATAAGCTAATGCTTCTTTCAAACAATCGTCAAAAGTATCGCCTACCAAAATTACTTCCACGTTATCGCCACCAAACATATTTACCTGGGTAATTTTTTGTCTGGGTGTAATTTCGGGCATAAAAATAACCCCTTTAATGCCTAGTTTTTTGCAAGAATAAGCAACGCCTTGCGCATGGTTGCCCGCACTGGCGCATACCACACCATTTTTCAATTGATCGGCGTTTAAACCACTGATTTTGTTGTAAGCACCACGTAATTTATAAGAACGTACAATTTGTAAATCCTCTCGCTTCAAATAAATATTGGCATTGTACTTTAGAGAAAGTCCTGCGTTATACTCCAGAGGAGTTCTTTTGACTACCCCTTGTAGGGTTGCAAAAGCTTGATCGAAGTCGAAAGTATGTGTTGTCGTTGTATCCATATCCGTAATCCCGTATTTGCGGGACTTTTAATTTTTGTTTTTTGAAAAAGCTATTTGGCTTTTCATTGGTTGTGGTAGTCCTGCTATTCGTTGCAAGTTTTTGTTAGTGCTGTCATCCTGAGCTTGTCTAAGGATTTTCATCGCTTACAGATGCTTCGATAAACTCAGCATGACACTCAACGGTTGGTTGTGCTAACAAAAAGCTTTCCACTGCTATCAGGTTTAGCTAACTTAAACCAGTTGTCCTATTGCAGGTTTTACTTTCTCTCGCTTTAAGATTGCTTTCCCGAAAAAAGTGCGGGACAGGCTGTACCTCACAATGACGAAAATAGGTGCGTCACTGCGAGGTGACGAAGCAGTCTCTATTAACTCAACTTAGTAGCTAAATGTAAAGCCACTAATTGGTTTAAATCATCGTCATTGATGCCTTGTTTGCTGTCCGCTAAATCTAAAAATGCAGTATAGGCAATGGCTAATTGTTCTTTATCTAAAGTATGACCTAATCTGTCTAAGTGATGTTTCAAGGCATGTCGGCCACTTCGTGCCGTTAATACAATGGTTGCATCAGGGAAACCCACATCCGTAGGCTTAATGATTTCATAGTTCTCACGGTTTTTCAAGAAACCATCTTGGTGAATGCCCGAACTATGTGCAAATGCATTGGCACCCACAATAGCTTTGTTAGGTTGCACTGGCATGTTCATTAAGTTGCGCACTTGGTGACTGATTTCGTAAATACCTTGGGTATTGATGTGGGTATGAAGTCCTAAAGATTTGTGTGTCTTCAAAATCATCACTACCTCTTCCATTGAAGTATTGCCAGCACGCTCGCCAATACCGTTAATGGTACATTCTACCTGACGGGCACCATTTTGCAAGCCAGCAATAGAGTTAGCGGTAGCCAATCCTAAATCGTTATGGCAGTGGCAAGAAATAATGGCCTTGTCAATATTTTTTACGTTCTCTTTTAAGTATAAGATTTTTGAACCGTATTGATCTGGTAAGCAGTAGCCATTGGTATCTGGAATGTTTACCACTGTAGCACCAGCAGCAATTACCGCTTCAATCATTTTAGCCAAGTATTCGATATCGGCTCTACCCGCATCTTCTGCGTAGAACTCCACATCTTCCACATATTTTTTTGCATACTTTACCGCTTCAATGGCACGTTCTAAAATTTCTTCCCTAGTACTGTTGAACTTGGTTTTAATGTGCATGTCAGAAGAACCAATACCTGTGTGGATACGGGGTCTTTTTGCATAACGTAAAGCATCGGCAGCTACATCAATATCATTTTTATTGGCTCTGGTTAAAGCACAAATAATAGGGTCGTTTACTGCTTTAGAAAGCTCAATTACGCTATTAAAATCGCCAGGGCTAGAAACAGGGAAACCTGCCTCAATTACATCTACACCTAGTAGTTCCAACGATTTCGCAATTTCAATTTTTTGAGGGGTGCTTAATTGGCAGCCTGGCACCTGCTCGCCATCACGCAAGGTGGTGTCAAAAATGTGTACTTTATTTGGGTCGTGTAACATAATATTTCAATTAAAAAGTAAAAATTCAAAAGGCAAAAGCCTGCTTACTTCTTTACTCTAGGTTTCTAACTTTTTTAATTTTTACTTAATTAAACTCAAAACTTTATTCCCCATTTCTTGGGTGCCTAATACTTTGCTTGCTTCAGTATTTTGATCGGCAATGTCGCCTGTTCTGTAGCCATCTTTTAAGGCTTGGTCTACGGCGTTCACCAAAGCTTTTGCTTCTTCGGGCAGGCCAAAACTAATTTCGAGCATTAGTGCAGCCGATAGGATAGAAGCCAGTGGGTTAGCCAAGTTTTTGCCTGCAATATCATGTGCCGAACCGTGGATAGGCTCATAAAAACCTACGCCATCCCCTACAGAAGCAGAAGCTAGCATGCCCATTGAACCAGCAATTTGAGAAGCTTCATCAGTGAGGATATCTCCAAAAAGATTAGCGGTTAATACTACATCAAATTTCTTCGGATTTTTGATCAACTGCATGGCTGCATTGTCGATAAACATGTGCTCAGTTTCTACATCAGGATATTGTTTGGCAATTTCCTGCACGGTTTCGCGCCATAAACGAGAAGATTCCAATACGTTTGCCTTATCTACTGAACATAGTTTTTTGCTACGTTGCTGTGCTGCCTGATAAGCTTTGTGCGCAATGCGTTCCACTTCGTATTTGTGGTAAACCATCAAATCTGAAGCAGTGTTTCTGTCTTCAGAACGTTTCTTTTCGCCGAAGTAGACATCGCCCGTTAATTCTCTGAAGAATAAAATATCAGTTCCTTTTAAGATGTGTGCTTTGATGCTTGAGGCTTCTAACAATTCATCGAACAATAGAATAGGGCGAAGGTTCGCATATAAACCCAGTTCCTTTCTGATTTTTAATAAACCTTGCTCAGGTCTAACTTTTAAAGAAGGATCATTGTCGTACATGGCATGGCCGATGGCGCCAAATAAAATGGCATCACTTGTACGTGCTTTCTCTAAAGTTTCGTCGGGTAGGGGATTGCCTGTTACTTCGATGGCGGCATGTCCCATTAAAGCCTCACCGAAAGTAAATTCGTGATGATAGTTTTTTGCAATTTGCTCTAGGGCTGCTTTTCCCCATTGGGTTACTTCTTGGCCAATGCCGTCACCAGGTATTACTAATATATGCTTCTTCATTCTTATTGTATCTTTTGTAAAGGTCGCGGTCGTCATTTCGAACGAGGAGAAATCTAACGGATCATTTCTAAATGCTAGATTTCTCCCTGCGGTCGAAATGACGATTTTTTTAAAGTTCCTGCAAAAATCAAATCACGCTTTCTAATTCTTCTTTCTTTTTATAAATATTGTTATGTATCACCTCGCCTTTGCTGAGCAATAGCTGGTGTGTTAAATTTTTCGGTAATTGGTCATCGCTGTGCGACACATAAATCAAGGTTCTATTGGTGGTACACAAGCCGTCAATTAAGGTGTTAAATTGAAGGGTTTGATGGGCATCCAAACCTTGACAAGGTTCATCCAAAACCAAAAGCTCTGGGTTTTTAATGACCGTTCTGGCCAATAAAACCAAGCGTTGTTTACCAAGTGGCAGCTGTGCCAGTAAATCATTTTTATTTGCGGTTAAACCAAAGTATTCGATGAGTTCGTCCACCTGTGTACGTTTGTGCCAGCCAATTTCTTTGTACAGTCCAATACTGTCGAAAAAGCCAGAGGCGATGCTTTGCCAAACGGTGGCATTAAAATCAAAATACCAGTGTAATTCTGGGGAGATTAAACCGATGTGCTCTTTAATATCCCAAATGCTTTCACCCGAGCCGCGTTTGTTGCCGAAAAGATAAATCTCGTTGGCATAGGCTTGCGGATGGTCGCCATTGACTAAGCTTAACAAAGTTGATTTCCCTGACCCATTATGACCTTGCAATAGCCATTTTTCACCAGCCTTAATTTCCCAATTCACATTTTTAAGCACTTGCTTTTCGCCATAGTTGATGTTTACATTCACCATTTTGATCAAGGTCTCACTGCTCGAAGGCGGTGCTTCATGTAAAAATTCGGGAATAGGGCGATCTTCAATCACGATTTGGTTTCTGGTGCAGAAGGTGAAATGTTCCTCTAATTGTCCGTCAATGATTTCGCCATACCTATTGATACAAGCAGGGATTTCGGTTTCGTTGCTGATTAAGATGATCTGTACACCGTCAGTAGTTAATCTATCTAATAAATTGTTCAGATTTTGACGAGATTGAATATCTAAACCCGTGTAAGGTTGGTCTAGTAACAATAGCTGCGGTTTTAGCCATAAAGCTTTTACCAGTTGCAGCTTTTTATGTTCGCCGCTCGACAGCTCGATCAGCTGTGCATTTTTAAGGGGAGCAAAGCCAAGTGCTTCTAAAATAGGCTCTGCTTTTGCCAAGTTTAAATTATTTTCCTTAGCGTAATGGGCCAACTCGGCATTCACGGTTAAGGTGTCTTGTACTTGTTGTGCGTTGTAGCGCTGTTGGTAGTAGAAATTGGCTACGCCTTCTACATTTTTAAATTGATACCATTGGGCAATGTACTGACAGACGGGTCTTACATTGCTTTGTTGATCAAAACTGACGACAATCTCGTTGGTGCTTTTTTCTATACCTGCAATGGCTTTCAATAAGGCTGTTTTACCACTGCCACTAAGGCCAGTTAATAACCAGTTTTCTCCCGCTTGGATAGTCCATTCCAAATCCCTTAACACGGTTTTACTGCCGTATTTTAAATTGAAGTTGGAGATTTGAACTATTGGATTACTCATTTTATTAAAGTCAAAAGTGTAAAGTCAAAAGTCAAAAGCGTGTTATAATGTCGCGATTGGCTTTAACCCTATGTTTTGTTATTAGTAGAATTTAAAAACTTTGTTTTCTTCAAATTCTTCAATCAAATCCGTTTGACTGCGGACGAAATCGATGTCATCGTAGCCGTTAATCAAGCATGATTTTTTGTAGGGATTGATTTCAAAACTTTCTTTTGCTCCAGTAGCGTCAATGGTTACCGTTTGTTCTTCAAGATTTACCGTTAACGATGATTTGGCTTCTTTGGCAACCTGTGTGAAAATTGCAGCCAAAAACTCATCACTTACTTGAATAGGCAACAAGCCATTGTTTAGGGCATTCCCTTTGAAAATATCAGCAAAGAAACTGCTGATCACTACAGCAAAACCAGCATCTTGAATAGCCCAAGCAGCATGCTCGCGGCTACTGCCACAACCAAAGTTTTTACCTGCAACCAGTACCTTACCACTGTAAGTAGAATCGTTCAGCACGAAATCTGCTTTAGGGGTATTGTCGCCATTGTAACGCCAGTCGCGGAAAAGGTTTTCACCAAAGCCTTCACGTGTAGTGGCCTTTAAAAACCTTGCTGGAATAATTTGGTCGGTATCTATATTCTCAATGGGTAATGGTACCACCGATGAGCTTAATGTTTCAAATTTTTTCATGTATTAGTTTTTTCGTTTTTTGGTTTTTTCGTTGTTTGGACTTACAACTTATCACCTAAAAACTTATTACTTTTTTATTGCTTTTATCCTTAATCTTTTATAATCCGCTGTCCACTCGCCATCTTTAAAATGGTTGGGTTTTAGGATGCTTACTGCTAAATCCGTTACTGCTTTGGCTTCGTCTTCATTTAAGTTAACAAAGGCGTGCTGTGCAAACTGATTGATCCATTTCAACATGCCATCTTCGCCTACCAATTTGGTGGGTCTGTCAAATAGCCACATTTGTTCTGTTTCGAAACCTGCGGATTCTAACAGTGTTGCGTAATGGCTAATGGAAGGGAAAAACCAGAAGTTAGAAATGATCCTGTGCTCCAATTGCAGTTGTTTGGCGGCAGTATCAATCGCATCCACAATAGATTTGATGTTTCCTTTGCCTCCAAATTCGGCCACTAAACGACCACCGTGTTTCAAGCTTTTATAAATGCCTCGCAATAATCCTCTTTGGTTTTCTATCCAATGGAAGGTGGCATTGCTAAACACTGCATCAAACTCACGACTATAATCCAATTGAGCAGCATCTTTTTGTTCAAATGAAATGCTAGGGTAGGTTTGTTTGGCCAACTCTACCATCTCCGCAGAAGCATCGACTCCCAAAACAGTTGCTCCAGCCTCTTGAATTTTAGCGGCTAAATCACCAGTGCCACAACCTACGTCTAAAATATTTTCTCCCTCTTTTGCATCAAGCCACTGTAAAACATCCGCTCCGTAATCAGATACGAAATGATGTTGTTCGTTGTAAAGCTTGCTGTCCCAATGTATTTCTGGCATAATGCTCGTTTTTTAGTTGTTTTGTTGGTTAGTTTTTTGGAGTCTAACCCTTGCTCTTTGTTCTTTTATCCCTTCGGTTTGATTACACTGATTTTGTGATTACACCGATTTTACTTTTTTACCACCTTAGACATCTAAGCGCATTTGAGCTTTTATACACCAAAGCCTTTTACCTTAAGCCTTACTGCCTTCTACCACCTCAAAATGTTCAACCGTAGGAAAAGGATCATAAAAATGATGCAGTAAAGCTTTCCATTCCTGATATTCGGCAGAACCTCTAAATCCAACCGTGTGCGCTTCCAAATCTGTCCAATTCACCAATAGGATGTATTTGGCAGGCTCTTCTATACACTTTTGAAGCTCATGCGAAACATAACCTTCCATGCTTGCAATAATTTGTTGAGCCTTTGCAAAAGCAGCTTCAAATTCTGCAGTTAGGTTTGGGATTACGTTTAATATGGCAACTTCTAAAATCATATTTTACTTGTTGGTTGGTTGTTTCGTTGGTTAGTTTTTTAGTTTCGTCATTGCGAGGAACGAAGCAATCTGTTTATCGCTTACAGAAGCTTCGACGGGCTCAGCTTGACAAACGATTTAAACTTCTTCCAGTAACTCCCTTACATCTGTAATTTTACCTGTCACCGCCGCCGCTGCTGCGGTTAACGGGCTAGCCAGCATGGTTCTAGCGTTCGGTCCCTGACGGCCTTCAAAGTTTCTGTTCGAAGTAGAAACACAATATTTTCCCGCTGGGATTTTATCTTCATTCATTCCCAAACAAGCCGAGCAACCAGGTTCGCGTAATTGAAAACCAGAGGCTTCAAAAACTTTGTCCAAACCTTCTGCAATGGCTTGTGCTTCCACTTGTTTAGAACCAGGAACAATCCAAACTTCTACGTTGTCAGCTTTTTGTTTGCCTTTTACAAACTCGGCCACTGCACGTAAATCCTCAATACGAGAGTTGGTACAGCTTCCAATGAAAACATAATCTACAGGTTTGCCCAACAAACTTTCGTCATCGGCAAAGCCCATATAATCTAAAGCCTTTTTGTATGATGCTCGCTCCGTTTCAGGTTGCGCACTTGTTGCTGGAATATGTTCGGCAATGCCAATGCCCATTCCAGGGTTGGTGCCATAGGTAATCATTGGTGCAATTTCCGCTGCATCGTAAGTCAGTACCGCATCAAATGTGGCATCTTCATCACTATACAAGGTTTTCCAGTAAGCCAAAGCTTTGTCCCACTCTTCACCTGCTGGGGCAAATTTTCTGCCTTTCACATATTCGAAAGTAGTTTCATCTGGAGCAATTAAGCCGCCACGAGCACCCATTTCGATACTCATGTTGCAAACCGTCATACGCGCTTCCATACTTAACGAACGGATGGCCGAACCCGCAAATTCTACAAAGTAACCCGTACCACCAGCGGCAGAAATTTTAGAGATGATGTAAAGGATAATGTCTTTTGCACCCACGCCTTTTCTCAGCTCACCATTTACCTCAATTTTCATGGTTTTAGGTTTCGATTGTTGCAAGCATTGCGTAGCAAAAACCTGCTCCACCTGTGAGGTTCCAATCCCAAAAGCAATAGCTCCAAAAGCACCATGTGTTGACGTATGGCTATCGCCACAAACCATGGTTTTTCCTGGTAGGGTAATGCCCAGTTCAGGACCAATCACGTGTACAATTCCTTGGAAAGGATGGCCTAAACCATAAAGCTCTACACCGAACTCCGCACAATTTTTAGTCAACATATCTACCTGGTATCTCGAAAGCTCTTCCTTGATAGGTAAATGCTGATTTAAAGTAGGCACGTTATGGTCGGCAGTAGCTACTGTTTGTTTCGGACGGAAAAGTCCGATGCCACGTTTTCTCAAGCCATCAAAAGCCTGAGGCGAAGTAACCTCGTGAATTAAATGCGTATCAATGTACAAAATATCAGGAAAGCCCTCTTCGCGTTTCACCACATGTGCATCCCATATTTTTTCTACTAATGTTTTCGCCATCTTTTTATAAATTATTTTTTAGTTAGTTTGTCTGTCTGAACCAGTCGAAGACTTCTCTGTAAAATTAGAAAAGAATTCCTTCGACAGGCTCAGGATGACATTCTTTTTAAATTTTATGCTGTCTTAATCGACTTCATTGCAGTCATTGCTTTACGCAATTTTCTACCTACAACCTCCACTTGGTGGTCACGTAAAATCTCATTAATAGCTACTAGCTCAGCATTATCTACTGAACCATCTTTACCTTCGTTAAAGTTTTTACCCACTAAATCAGTATCTACCGTTTTCATGAAATCAGTTAACAAAGGTTTACAAGCTTGGTCAAATAAGTAGCAACCATATTCAGCCGTATCAGAAATTACACGGTTCATTTCAAATAATTTCTTACGAGCAATCGTGTTCGCAATCAGTGGCGTTTCGTGCAACGATTCGTAGTAAGCAGACTCTGGTTTAATGCCAGCTTCCACCATGGTTTCAAAAGCCAACTCTACACCAGCTCTCACAAAGGCAACCATCAAAGTATAGTTGTCAAAGTACTCTTGCTCGCCAATTTTCACATCACCAGCAGGTGTTTTTTCAAAAGCGGTTTCACCTGTTTCAGCTCTCCATTTCAATAGGTTGGCATCACCGTTAGCCCAGTCGGCCATCATGGTGCTGCTAAACTCGCCGCTCATGATATCGTCTTGGTGCTTTTGGAACAACGGACGCATAATGTCTTTCAATTCCTCAGAAATTTTGAAAGCTTTAATCTTAGCTACGTTGCTCAAACGGTCCATCATACCACTTACGCCACCATGTTTCAAGGCTTCAGTAATTACTTCAACACCGTATTGTACCAATTTAGAAGCATAGCCAGCATCAATTCCTTTTTCTACCATTTTATCGAAAGAAAGGATTGAACCCGTTTGTAACAAACCACATAAAATAGTTTGCTCACCCATTAAGTCAGATTTTACTTCAGCCACAAAAGATGATTTCAAAACACCCGCTCTGTGACCACCTGTACCCACGCAGTAAGCTTTAGCTTGTGCCAAACCTTTACCTTCAGGATCGTTTTCAGGGTGTACGGCAATTAACGTAGGTACGCCAAAACCTCTCAAATATTCAGCTCTAACTTCTGAACCTGGACATTTAGGAGCCACCATAATTACGGTTAAGTCCTTACGGATTTGCATCCCTTCTTCCACAATGTTAAAACCGTGAGAGTAAGATAGCGTAGCGCCTTGTTTCATCAATGGCATTACAGCACTTACTACAGCGGTATGTTGTTTGTCGGGCGTAAGGTTAATCACCACATCAGCAGATGGGATTAGCTCCTCGTAAGTACCCACTTTAAAATTGTTATCAGTCGCATTTTTCCAACTATCTCTTTTTTGCTCGATAGCTTCCTTGCGCAACGCGTAAGATACATCCAAACCACTGTCTCTCAAGTTTAAACCTTGGTTTAAGCCCTGAGCGCCACAACCTACAACTACCAGCTTTTTACCTTTTAGTGCATTTACGCCGTCCAAAAACTCATCGTTAGCCATGAAATCGCATACGCCTAATTGGTTCAATCTTTCTCTAAGTGGTAATGTGTTAAAATAATTTGCCATTGTTCTATTTAGTTTTTTAGTGATTACATCTATTGTGATTTCACAGCTATTTGCTACACTGATTTATTGTTTTTAATTCATTTATTTGAAAAGCATGGTTCTGTGCTCTTCGGTTATTGTTGTCCCGCTTTTCACTACAAGTTTTGGCTCATTTGTCTTCCACAGGCTCAGACTGACATGAGGCCAAAAGCTTTCCGTTTCAATCGGGTTTAGTTTTTAACGGTTGTAGGTTTTAAACGGAAAAACCTCCCCCTGCCCCCTCCAAAGGGGGATACCCCTCAAAGTTTTAAAGTAATGTCCAAAACCTTTTACCTTAAGCCTTTTTTACTACATCGTAAAAATCTTATCGCCCTTATCCAAGAACTCGTTTTCTACACGTTCTTCTCCTGGTTCGTCTGCTTCAAACTCTTTCAATTTTTCGTGGAAGCCTGCGCTGTCTTTAATGATGGCTACCCTTGCAGAACGGACAAATTCAATTAGTTCATAAGGTTCAAGTGCTTTTACCAAAGCGTCAGTTTCTTCTTTATGTCCAGTTACCGAGAAAACGGTATAGTCTTTTCTAATCACTACTGCGGTGGCGCCGTATTGTCTCAACAAACGTTCTACGGTTACTTTTTCGGTAATCTCTTCGGTTGAAACCTTGTAAAGGGCCAATTCTTGCCAAATTACTTCGCTGTCTGTATTGAAATATACTTTCAGCACCTCAACTTGCTTCTCAATCTGGCGGGCTAATTTTCTCACCACTTCATAACTTTCGTTAATTAAAATAGTAAAACGGTGTATGCCTGGAATCTCCGAGGGAGAGGTGTTTAAACTGTCGATATTGATTTTTCTTTTTGAAAATATAATCGAAATACGGTTCAACAAACCAACTCTGTCTTCGGCGTAAACAGTGATGGTGAAGTCCTGCTTGCCTTCATAGTTCGCATCCCCAGGGATATATTTTATGGTGTCGTTACTCATTTTTATGGGATTAAGGATAAAAGAACAAGGATAAAAGACATAGCGTGTATATTTTTATCTTTATTCCTTGCTCTTTGTTCTTTGCTCTTTGTGGATTAAGGAACAAGGAATAAAGATTGAGGACTTTCGTCTTTGCTCTTTTATCCTTATTCTTTGCTCTAATTATTTCAATCTAATTTCACTTACGCTGCAACCTTGTGGTACCATTGGGAAAACGTTGTTTTCCTTGCCTACCATTACTTCTAAAAGGTATGAACCTTCGTGGTTGATCATGGTTTCCAATGCTTTTTTAAGTTCGGCTCTTTGGTCAACTTTGCTAGCCTCAATGTAGTATGACTTGGCCAAGGCTACAAAATCAGGGCTGGTAATGTTCACAAATGAATAGCGTTTGTCGTGGAATAACTGTTGCCACTGACGTACCATTCCCAAGAACTGGTTGTTCAAAATCAAGATTTTAACGGCTGCACCAAATTGCATAATGGTTCCTAGTTCCTGTGGGGTCATTTGGAAACCACCATCGCCAATAATAGCTACCACCGTACGCTCTGGAGCACCATATTTAGCACCAATAGCGGCAGGTAAGCCAAAGCCCATGGTTCCTAAACCACCTGAGGTAACATTGCTACGGGTTTTGTTAAACTTCGCATAACGGCAAGCCACCATTTGGTGCTGGCCAACGTCGGTTACAATTACCGCATCGCCGCCAGTAAGTTCATTTAAGGTGCGTAACACTTCACCCATGGTCATTTCTTCACCAGAAGGATACAACTCAGGAGTAATGACTTGGTCTATCTCTTGTTGGTTGTAATCTCTGAAAAGCGCCACCCAAGCTTCGTGTTTGTTTTCTTTAACTAGGTTGGTTAAAATTGGAAGCGTTTCTTTACAGTCGCCCCAAACACCTACTTCAGCTTTTACGTTTTTATCAATTTCGGCAGGGTCAATATCTAAATGAACCACTTTTGCCTGTTTGGCATATTTATCTAAACGGCCAGTTACACGGTCGTCAAAACGCATCCCGATAGCGATTAACACATCGCATTCGTTGGTTAAAACATTTGGTCCGTAATTGCCATGCATGCCCAACATCCCTACATTTAAAGGATGGTCAGTTGGAATAGCACCTTCGCCCATAATGGTCCAAGCTGCTGGAATGCCCGTTTTTTCGATAAATGCTTTAAATTCTTTTTCTGCACCACCTAAAATCACTCCTTGACCAAATAGCACAAAAGGTTTTTTGGCACTGTTGATTAGCTTTGCAGCTTCCTCAATAAATTCAACCCTCACTTTTGGTTTAGGTCGGTAACTACGAATATGGTTACATTTTACATAGGCTTCAAACTCTTCGATCTGTAGTTGCGCATTTTTGGTAATGTCAATTAAAACAGGCCCAGGTCTGCCGCTTTTAGCAATGTAAAAAGCCTTCGCTAATACTTCTGGAATTTCCTTTGCGTCGGTAATTTGGTAGTTCCATTTGGTTACTGGCGTAGTAATGTTAATCACATCTGTTTCTTGGAAAGCATCGGTACCCAAAAGATGGGCGAATACTTGTCCAGTGATACAAACCAAAGGCGTACTGTCAATTTGTGCATCAGCCAAACCTGTCACCAAGTTGGTCGCACCCGGTCCGCTGGTAGCAAAAGCAATACCCACTTTTCCACTGGTGCGGGCATAACCCTGCGCAGCGTGGATACCACCTTGCTCATGGCGTACCAAAATATGTTGTAGTTTGTCGGCATAGTCATAAAGGGCATCGTAAATAGGCATAATTGCACCACCTGGGTAGCCAAAAATAGTGCTTACACCTTCTTCAATAAGGCAGTTCAACAACATTTGCGAACCCGATCCTTTAAAGGTAGGGGAGCTGCTAGTTGTCGCCTTTTTCGTTTCTGTATCTTGTAAGGTTTCCATAGTTTCTATATTTTATGAATGGAAGTTTTCGGTTTAGGTTAATTGTTACATTTCATCGGTTACACAACCGCTGGCAGCGTCTGAAACTGTCTTTGCATATTTATAAAGTACGCCCTTAGTGACTTTTAAAGCAGGCTGCTGATAGTTCTTTCTTCGCTCTGCAATCACTTCTTCGCTAACTTGTAGGCTAATCACATTATTCACTGCATCAATCAAAATAGGGTCGTCATCTTCTACCAAACCAATTAAGCCACCTTTGTAAGATTCTGGAGTGATGTGTCCAACCACAAAACCATGTGTACCTCCAGAGAAACGGCCATCAGTAATTAAAGCCACTGACTTTCCTAATCCTGCACCGATAATTGCCGAAGTTGGTTTCAACATTTCTGGCATCCCTGGTGCGCCAACAGGACCAGAGTTTTTAATCACAATCACATCTCCAGGTTTAACACGACCACTGGAAATACCAGCAATTAAGTCATGCTCACCATCAAATACACGAGCTGGCCCTTCAAATTTCTCACCTTCTTTACCACTGATTTTTGCTACCGAACCTTTTTCGGCAAGGTTACCGTACAAAATTTGTAAGTGACCCGTAGCTTTAAGAGGCTCGCTTAACTTTTGAATGATTTTTTGGTCATAATCCATGATAGATTTTACATCGGCTAAATTCTCAGCTACTGTTTTACCAGTTACCGTTAAGCAATCGCCATGTAGCAAGCCTTCATTCAGTAAATATTTCATTACCGCAGGAATGCCACCGTATTGGTGTAAGTCCTGCATCAGATATTTTCCACTTGGTTTAAAATCAGCCAAAACAGGGGTTACATCACTCATGCGTTGGAAATCATCTTGTGTAATTTCCACGCCAATGGCTTTACCCATGGCAATAAAGTGTAATACTGCATTGGTACTTCCACCTAATATGATGATAGAGCGAATGGCATTTTCGAATGCTTTTCTGGTCATGATATCAGAAGGTTTGATATCTTTCTCTAGCAATATTTTAATGTATTTTCCAGCATCTAAACATTCTTGTTTTTTCTCGTCGCTAATTGCAGGGTTGGATGATGAGTAAGGCAAGCTCATTCCCAAAGCTTCAATTGCCGAGGCCATGGTATTTGCCGTGTACATTCCACCACAGGCACCAGCACCCGGGCAAGTGTGTTTAATGATGCCTTGATAATCTTCGTCAGATAGGTTGCCACAGATTTTTTGGCCTAAAGCTTCAAAAGCTGAAACGATATTTAACTCTTCGCCTTTGTAATGACCCGGAGCAATGGTGCCGCCGTAAACCATAATTGAAGGACGATTTAAACGTGCCATGGCCATAATTGCTCCTGGCATATTCTTATCACAGCCTGGGATGGAAATCACGCCATCATAATACTGTCCACCACAAATGGTTTCGATACTATCGGCAATTACATCGCGGCTCACTAAAGAGTAGCGCATGCCATCGGTACCGTTGCTCATGCCATCACTTACCCCAATGGTATTAAAAGTAAGACCTACTAAATCATTTTTCCAGACGCCTGTTTTCACTACTTGAGCTAAATCGTTCAAGTGCATGTTGCAGGTGTTACCATCGTAGCCCATGCTGGCAATGCCAACTTGCGCTTTGTCCATGTCGGCATCAGTTAAACCAATCCCATAAAGCATGGCTTGTGCTGCTGGTTGTGTAGGATCTTGCGTAAATGTCTTACTGTACTTATTTAATTCCATTTATATTGTTGTTTGTTCTGTTTAGGTTAAAAAATTAGGTCAAAAAAAAACCGCCTCTTTTTGGGAGGCGGTTTCGCTATAGTATCTTTTTCATTATATACAACGATTGCCTTCCCTCTGGTGAGGAATAACGATAATGTTGTTAATAATGACTGTGGTTAAACGCATGTTGTTTTTTCTTACAGCCCAAACATACTAACAAATTATCGAAAAGAAGAAATTTAGATAATCACTTCGTAGTTCACTTTCTCCAGCACCAGGTTTTTATATGCTCTTTGCAAGGTAGCGCCAATGCTATCTCTCCATCTTTGTCGGTACACCACCTCATCAATGGTGTGGATACCTGCCACTTCAACAGCTGTTCCGCAGAAAAATGCACCATCGGCATTTTTTAGGAAGTCAACGTTGATTTCTTGTTCAATCACTTCAATGTCTAGTACACGGCAAAGCTCAATAATGGTTGCACGGGTAATGCCAGGCAAAATATTTCCTTTTGCAGGTGTATATAGTTTTCCGTTTTTTTCGATAAAGATGTTGGCGCCAGGTGCCTCGGCCACATGACCATTTGCATCTAGTAACAATGCCTCATCAAAACCTTTGTTCTTAGCATCAGAAGTAGCCAAAATAGAATTTACATAGTGGCCGCTAATTTTAGCTTCAATGTGGATTGATTTAGGGTTTGGACGTTCGAAAGGAGAAACAGACACTTTCAATTGTCTATCACCAAGGTAGGCAGCCCATTCCCAAGCACATAACATGATGGATACTTTTTCAGGAGTAACCAAGGTCATCTGCGGCTCGCTAAATACCAAAGGACGGATGTAGGCGTCTTTTAAATTATTCAGTTCGAGCAGGCGGTAAGTTTGTCTAATCAGGTCATCAATATTCCATTTAAATGGAATTCCAGTTAATTCGCATGAGCGTTTTAACCGTTCGAAATGTTCCCGAGCCTTGAAAATACGAGTGGCATTGTGGGTTTTATAGGCCCTTATGCCCTCAAATGCTGCAAAGCCGTAGTGAAGCGATTGTCCGTATAAATCGGTCTTGGCTTCGTTGGCCTTTACAAACTGGCCGTTTAAATAAATCACCGTGTTCGAATTGTAATAATTCATATGCCGTTAATATTGTTTTTTATTATCATATGGAATAGCCACGTTGTTTTGGTATTTGTGTTTCTGGCACATGGCTATTTCATTTTGTCTTGTTTTAAAAAAAGCGTCCCATTTTTTGAAGAAGGGGACGCTTTTTTAGTTTGCTACATCATATCTTAAAAAGAACCCTTACTCTGTTTTGAAAGTACCACATTAAGTAGCAGCACTTCGGTAATACCAAAGAGGTGAAGGAAGCTATTTAAGTTGATCAATTTCATTTTTGAGGAGTTCAATTATTTTGTGCTGTTTTTATAAATACCAATTTAGTATTCGGTTCAAAAAATAGCAATAGGCAAAATGAAAATATTTAATTTAGAATATAGTTTTGTATAATTTGTTTTTATCAAATTTTAATTTTGATAAATTACTCTTTTTTCTACTAAAACATTATCAATGGTAGACCAAATATGGAATCGGTATTCGGTATAGATGTTATGCTTGCATTGTAATTTTTGCAGTTTTCTGCCTAAAAGTGAGTAATGTCAGAAAAAGATGAAAAATATGGCCTTAGCTTGGGGAAGATATTTTAGGTTGTTTTTTGAATGAAAT
>NZ_JAELTX010000795.1 GCF_016429065.1 Pedobacter sp. ASV17 | reverse complement strand
CCCGCAACACAGTGTGAATTATGGTGGACTAGGATTCTGAGTCGATGGAGTGACCTTGGACAGCGTTACCAGGGGTTTGCAAGATGGTATTTTCCACCTGCCGAGATGTGCGTTGAGAGACCAGGCACATAGCTCGGCATCCGAGAAGATGTATCGCTCGAAACAGACGCCGATGCAGGGTCGTTGATTAGATCGACGGCAATTGCATAGTATAATCTCGCGGGCGATTTGTGCCTGCACGAGTCCTGGCAGCTTACAACTTGCTATTTGCTGAACGTCGATAAGACAAGACGGAATGGTCTGTTCGCTGCAAGACTAGTGATTCTTGAGACCAATCGATTGGCTGTCTGCTCATATACAAAGACAGACGCGTTTGCTTATCTAGAGAC
>NZ_JAELTX010000794.1 GCF_016429065.1 Pedobacter sp. ASV17 | reverse complement strand
CCCCCCCCCCCCCCCCCCCCCCCCCCCCCCCCCCCCCCCCCCCCCCCCCCCCCCCCCCCCCCCCCCCCCCCCCCCGCCCCCCCCCCCACCCCCCCCCCGGCTCAGTCGTCGGCAGCGTCAGCCCCCCCCCCCCCCCCCCCCCTTGACACCGTATTTTGCTTCGGACATTGTGAAATCTGGATCTCGTAGCTTCCAATTATGTTGTTCGATTTGAGTCCAAGATACAGGCGGTTCTTAGACCAGGTGCCTCCCTGTCTCTTATACACATCTCCGAGCCCACGAGACGAATTACAAGATCGCGTATGCCGGCTTCTGCTGGAAGGGGGGGGGGGGGGGGGGGGGGGGGGGGGGGGGGGGGGGGGGGGGGGGGGGGGGGGGGGGGGGGGGGG
>NZ_JAELTX010000793.1 GCF_016429065.1 Pedobacter sp. ASV17 | reverse complement strand
GCTACGGAGTAGCTAGTTTGAAGGACTGTGGAACTGAAGTAAGCGCTGCTGCAAGCGGCGCAATGTCCCTGCTTCTTTTTGGGTGGTTGGTTGGTGGATTTTGCAAAATCTGACGGTGTATTTCCGGGCGTTTTATATGGAAGATTGTTTTTGCATGTGTTCAAACGAAATTTTCCAGAATTTCTAGTGACAACAGAAGTCGCAATTGGTTCTCGATATAATTTACCCTCTTATGCATAGAAATTAAGTCTTGTTTGACTGGAACGCCGACGGTTCCCTTGGTCAAAAGGTTGGCTCTAATCTGCAAGAGTGTCAGTCTGACACTTCCATGTCAGCCCTAAATTAGATACTCACTGCAGTATTTCCAAATGCAAGACAAACTATTACCC
>NZ_JAELTX010000792.1 GCF_016429065.1 Pedobacter sp. ASV17 | reverse complement strand
AGTAGCAGGCGGGCGTGGCGTGGGTGATGCGCGAAGTGGCAATCAGGCCGGTTTTGTAGCCAGCGAGATGGGCGGCTTCGAGGATGGAACCGACGGGGGAGCCATCATCGTCGACGGCAATGGCTGCCGAATGTCAGTGGATGGATAATAAAGACAGAATGGTAAATCAGGACAACATACCGCCGTTGTAAGTCTTGACACCGCAAGCGAAAGCAGTGGCAGACGCAGCAGAGTCGGTGACGAGGTCGTCGGAAGCCTGGGTGCGGACGCTTCCAATGACCTGTAGATGTTAGTAAGGGGGGCTCTTGACGGGTTTTCTGTGTAAGCAATGGCTTCTTACCATGGTATCGACGCCAAGTTGCGACGAGTTGGGTCGCTCAACGGTGCCC
>NZ_JAELTX010000791.1 GCF_016429065.1 Pedobacter sp. ASV17 | reverse complement strand
ATGCTGACCAAGCTTCGAGGAGAATGTGGTGCCAACTTTACCCATAATCTGGAGCAAATGTTCAAGGACCAAGAGCTTGCCAAGGATGAGATGGAGGCCTACAAGCAGCACTGCCAGAATACTTCCGACTCCAAGCCGCCCCTTGATCTGCAAGTAATGATTCTGTCCGCAGCAGCGTGGCCCACATACCCGGATATTCGACTCAACCTACCGGATGAAGCTGCTTCGCAGATTGAACGCTTCGATAGATATTATAAAGCCCAGCATACTGGTCGCGTCTTGACATGGAAGCATTCCCTAGCGCACTGCTCTATCAAGGCTACGTTCCCCAAGGGCCCTAAAGAGCTGCTGGTCTCGGCATTTCAGGCAGTTGTCTTGTTAATGTTCAA
>NZ_JAELTX010000790.1 GCF_016429065.1 Pedobacter sp. ASV17 | reverse complement strand
GGGACGAGGCACCTTCTGAAACAAAACGTATCGCTTGATGAACCAAGGAAGCCACTCGGTCGTTTCGTATCTGAGGTAATCCTTTGTTGGAACCGAGAAGACCTCTGGTGGAAAATGTTAGTAGGAGGCTATAGAGTAAAGTAAGCCATGACGAAAGTAACATACGGTCGAGTTCTTCCAGGGTAAGCTGCTTGGTTTCGCGAACAAAGCAGAAAATCATGAACCAGGCAATGAGGTTGAGTCCAGCGTAGAAACCGACTGCAAAGGTCTATCAGTAATTCTGTTCGAGCGAGACTTTGTAGGCGATTTCAACTTACAAGCACCGGTGGCAGTCATGACCGTCTTCATGCGGGGGAAAGTTAATCCAAGAATGCCGGCTGGTAGGATAC
>NZ_JAELTX010000789.1 GCF_016429065.1 Pedobacter sp. ASV17 | reverse complement strand
CAAGCATGCTTTGAAAGGCCTGGTTGTTTGGTCGCTGTATCCCTTGGTTGAATCGTTGGTCACCGAAACCCGAAGCGTTTTGCTGCATACCATTGGCACCCATAGGATTCATGCCATTCTGCGCTCGATTCACGGCTGCCACGGCAGGGCTTTGTGACGGGCCCATGCCCGTATTCATGGCGGCTTGTTGGCCTTGCATTTGTCCCATTTGAGGTCCGCCTTGGGCGTTTTGATTCACGTTCATGTGTTGCTGTCCCGGCTGACCCTGCTGAGGCTGTTGTGGCCGCTGCTGACCCTGGCGGGGCGTTTGGTTCTGGCTTTGATTCTGGCTAGGCTGGTTCGCCATATTCTGGCTGCCTGGCTGTGGAGTGGCATTACGAGGGCCTCCAT
>NZ_JAELTX010000788.1 GCF_016429065.1 Pedobacter sp. ASV17 | reverse complement strand
CGTCACACCAACGCGACGCGCACCCTCCAGCAACGCGACTCAATTCAACCATGGATTCGGCTTAGCAACAACCATTCGACCTCCACTTCCGCCCTCCAACACACCCAAGCCGGGCTTGACTTGACTTTCATTTCACGGCATTGCCACGGCGTTTCCATCTTCTCTTTAAATGACACAATCATAAACCCGCCAATTCGCCATGCCAAAGGTCGATCACAGGGCACGGCTCGCCGAGCTTCGAGCCCTCAAAAAGTCGGGCAAGAAGGCTTTTGACAGCTACCAGGTCGACGACGTAAACAATCTCTACGACGAGGTCGACGAAGACGGCTACAAGAAGATTGTCCGTGACCGCCTCAACCAGGACGACTTTGTCGTGGACGACGATGGCCA
>NZ_JAELTX010000787.1 GCF_016429065.1 Pedobacter sp. ASV17 | reverse complement strand
GCCTAGCCCCGGCGCAACGAGGGCCTGCAGCGTAAAAGTATATAGCAGTTGTCGAATATGCGGACGGGCCAGCTTGTCCGTAAGTAGTAGATTATGTTTGATTCGGCCTCTAAACGAGGTTGGTCGGGACGTAGGCTCGAGCAGGGAAAAGGTCGTCCCCTCCTCGGCTGCCATGTCGTCAAACTTGATATCAGAGCCCTTTAAAGTTGTTGTCGGTACTGGAGGGCGTCCAAGAAGCAGATAATGCGCCACTGTCATTGCCGCAACCAGATAAGCAACGTAGTGGAGTAATGCGCGCAGCATGATGCCCATGTTGGTTGTTAAAAAGTACGGCAAGACCGCCCATAACGTCGCTGCGGCTCCGGTGCCAATGCCCCAGCCGGCTAGACC